>NZ_DAMAUC010000025.1:0-66728 GCF_032079385.1 Anaerocolumna sp. | reverse complement strand
GCAAAGCATCTGCGGTAGCAAAATTTATCCTATACACCACGTTATCCTTACAAAACATAAATTAAGTCATTATGAAAGCCCCAGTAACACTTTCTGAGTTCTCTACACCCCCAGGCAAAGCGTCCTACTACGATAAATTTTTATTTATTAATAAATTTATTGCTAATACTCCTTGACATTATAGGAAAGTCATGATAAATTAGTAACAGTTACTATTATTGGAGGTGTTTTATGAAAACTCTAAAGTACAGCCGTCAGCGTGAAGCGATTATGAATTATTTGGCTCACACCAAAGAACATCCTACTGCTGACAACATTTATATGAATATCAGGGAAACCTACCCTAACATTAGTTTAGGTACCGTATACCGTAATTTAAACTTATTAGTAGAACAAGGCGAGATCATAAAATTTTCATGCGGCGACGGTTGTGATAGATTTGACGGTAATGCCGAACCTCACTATCACTTCGTTTGTAAAAGGTGTTCTAAAGTTTATGACCTTGACATGAAAATAGATTCTCTAGATCATATAAACCTGATTGCTAATGCAGGCTTTGATGGAGAAGTTCTCGGACATTCCACTATCTTTTATGGCTACTGCCCTGATTGCAAAACCTTATCATAAGTATCTTTTTACTGGCATAGTGATATGTCAGTAAGAAGATAGTTATATCACCCCCGATATTTTCTTAAGCAACGGAAGATAAAATCATCAAAATACTAAAGAGAAATTATTTTAAAAAATTATAAAATATCTATTGACAAAGTCAACAACCTGTTATATTATAATATCAGTAATAATTACTATTATTAATTACTCAATAACAGGAAAGTAATTATAGCAATTATTGAATTATCATTTAAATAAAATCAATAATAAAAAATTTTAAACACGAAAAGGAGATTAAAGTTATGAAAAAATTTGTATGTCAAGTATGTGGTTATGTTCATGAAGGAGATACAGCTCCAGAGCTATGTCCAATCTGTAAAGCACCTGGTTCCAAGTTCACAGAACAATCTGAAGATATGACTTGGGCTGCAGAACATGTTCTTGGTGTTGCACAAGGTTCCAGCGAAGATATCATGATGGATTTAAGAGCTAACTTTGAAGGAGAATGTTCAGAAGTTGGTATGTACTTAGCAATGTCCAGAGTAGCATTTAGAGAAGGCTATCCTGAAATTGGTTTATATTATCAACAGGCTGCTTATGAAGAAGCAGACCATGCATCCAGATTCGCTGAATTATTAGGCGAAGTACTTACTGACAGCACAAAGAAAAACCTTGAATTAAGAGTAGCTGCTGAAAATGGTGCTACTGCTGGTAAGTTTGATCTTGCAAAACGTGCAAAAGAAGCAAACCTTGACGCTATCCATGATACAGTTCATGAAATGGCAAGAGACGAAGCTAGACACGGTAGAGCATTCAAGGGCTTATTAGACCGTTATTTCGGTAAATAATTAATTAGCTTATTATCTTATTTATATAGACAATAAAAACTTCCTCTGTGTATATAACTCCTATTATATATACAAAACTATCCCATATTTTTTTTAGCAACCTTAATGAAAGGCAACGATTCCCCCAAAATCGTTGCCTTTTCCCTTTATGTATTACAATTACCCTTACCACTTATAGCTTGTTATTAATATTTCAACTGGCATTACTAATTTCAACTGCTATTAATAATTTCAATTACTCTTTAACGCTTTTCAACCTACTATTAATAATTCTTGCTTTCAGCTTACTATTAATAATTCCAATTTACTCTTAACACTTTAAGTTTTTATATTTTCTATTTTACTTTAAGTTTGGTTACTATTTTATCAACCGGTTTTTGTTCCAATACCACATAATCGGAAGTATCTTTCAGTTCTAAAGTAAGATAACCTTTTCTATCTACTTTATTCTTACTTTGTTTTAGCTCTTCCAGTTTGTTTGTTTTTTTATTGTATCTGTATAAATATACTGTTTTTGCTTTTGTTTTGGACTCATTTCCAATATGCAGTTTTACTGTTGCCTTTGCCGGAAGTTCACCTATATTTAAAAAGCTTATTACTTTGCCAGATTTGTTCTTTGTATCTTTATCAATTAGTTTTTGTATATCTTCTTTATCCTCAGTTTTATTTACTTCTAAAGTTATATTGATATCGCCTGTCTTTGCTACAATACTTTGCAAATCTTTGGAATCAAAGGTCCATTTGTATGCTTTTCCTTTTTCGTCCTGCACTTTGATCATCAGGTCTTTGTTCTTTAATTTTGCAGCTTCAATAACTGATTCAGGAATTACAATATTAGCGATTTTAATATTATCATGATTACTTAGTTTTGAAGGAATCACAATTGTTGTTTGCACGGATTCGCCTTTAGAGGAATTTATTTGTTTTATTATGTCTTTTTCCGGTAAAGTAATTTTAACTTCTAATACCGCTTCTTTTGATATCTCTGTTAATTTATTTACAACGGAAAGCAATCCCTCTGTAGGAGTTTCAATGGTTATATAAGTAATTTTCTTGTCCTTAGAAGTTGTAACCTTATCGCCTTTACTAATATTTAAAGATGCCACAGCGCTTTGTACTGTTCCGTCTTTATCCGTTTTGATACTAGCAGCTACAGTAACGCCATTCTTATCTTTTATTTCAATATTGGTATCCGTTTCTTCTTCTGGCTTTGGTGATGGTGCCGGATTCGGAGCCGGTGAAGGATTAGGTGTTGGCGTTGGTGTTGGATCAATTGGAGAAGGAGTCACATTTGCGCCAGTCATAGTAATCTCTTTTTCAACAGTCTTTAAACCATCTACATATACTTCTACCTTAAATAAATTGCTTCCATTAACTAATTTCACAGGAATCTCATAAGTTCCAGAGGTAGCTTCCTTTAAAACTGCAGCTTTTCCATTTACTAATACCTCTACAGAATCAGCACTTCCCCATGCTTTTACGCTAAAGGACAGCATTTCATTCTCTTTATTATAGATATTAGTATTATACTGTGAATAATCTGTTATATAAGCAGCTGTTGTTTTATCACCTACACTATAGCTATTTGCAAGGAGTTGTCTTAATGTCTTGGAGCCCGACTTATCTGCAGCAGATAATACAAAACCACCTTCTGGGATAATACTATTATTTAATTCCGTATTATCGCCCCATACCCAATCAATTGCTTGTTGTTTGTTCACCACATTAGTTACCACACCATTTGCATCCACAATAACTTCAACGCCCCACTGGTTGGTTCCGGTAGTGTCCCCATATTCACTGTTATATAAAACGATAGTGTCTTCCGCACGAGAGGTATTGACATCTGTAATCGTTAACGGAGTTTTAGCAGCCGGATTGTATGTACCGATTGTAAATGGATTTTCATATACCCTATCTTTAATAGCGCATTCTATCATATACCAGTTTACATAACAAAGGTCAAATATCATGGCTCCATCACTGTTATCAAAAGCTGCCTGGAATCCAATACGTTGTAATTCAGGAGTTTTTAAATTGGTTAAATCAATGGAACCGATTAAAGGGACCTTTCCGTTGGTTAAAATATTACCTAATGTTGTGTATTTTGCTATCTCTGCTTCCGTATCGTAATAGCAGCCAATCATTAGAAACTCAATGGAATCTAAATAACTTGTACTTCTGTATTCCGGTGTGTATAAATCAGGAGTTGGAAAATTCAATTTTTCATTATAAATAAAGCTTTCATCTGCCCAGTTAACACCGTTTTGATAATATACTTCATACCAGGAGCCTACATATGCTGATAATAGAAGGTCTCTACCTTTTATAGTTTCATATTTATCTACCAACGTTTTTAAATCCTCTGCAAAGTCACCAATAATTTGACTTCTAAACGTTAACCATTCATTGTATAATCTTCCTGTTGTCATGGTTCCATCTGCATTTATTTTGTAAGCATCTGCAGGCCAATTCTCTAATGCCTTTCCCTGTCCGGTCAAATATGCTTCAAATTTTACTTTCGTTATATCACTAAAATCTGCATATTGGTTGTCATATCTGCATCGGTCCATAACAATACCGTCTACATCGTAATTTTGAAGCACTTCTTCCACTCTATCAAGCTGGAATCGGCGTACTCCCTCATCAGCAGGATTTACAAAGATTAAAGTGCCATTTCTGTTGGAATCAAGCACACTCTTAAGTTCACCTTTGTCTTCCGGTGCCTGGAATATTTCTGCCCAATCGCGATTATTCTCATAGATATTAATTGCAGAATCATCGGTAGCCAGGTTGCCCTCTGTGAAGAAATTATAGCTTGCATATAATTTGATACCTGCGGCATGGGATGCTTTTATCATTTCTTCCAAAAAGTCAATTTCCATATCTACATATTTTGACGGATTTTTTGTTTCTGTCAGGTAAGGAACATTGGTTAAAGTAGCTTTCTTATAGGAAGCATAACCTTCCGGTCCTTTTACATCAAATGAAAATGCAGTAACGCCGGCATTCTTAGCAGTAGCCACCATCTTTTCAATTTTTTCAACGGTATTTAAATTCTTAGCATTTGCAAATTGATCAATCCACATAACTACTTGTTTATCTTCATCTAATGTAATTTGATCTTTTTGGAATATTATCATGCTTTTTGTGGTTTTCTCCAATAACACTCCATTTTCAATAATTGCTACATCAATATAATTTACACCAGTTTCAAGTGCAACTTCTCTGGAGAATGTTCCATCCTCATTAATATCTATAATCATACCTGAAATTGCAGAACCAGACACAATAGAAGGACCGGATACGATTCCTGGTTCCACTGCAGCCACATTACCGGAATCGGCGCCAATTAGGTTGTTTTCTGCATCCAATAGTTTAATATTAATTTGGTATGGCAGCTCACTGTTACGGTTGGTAACAACACCGGAAACGAACGCTGATGTATCGGCGGTAGTATACATGTCCGTATAGTTAAGTGTAAGCTGTGCTTTTGGAGCTTCCTCTTCACCGGACATAGCAAGAACCTGTTTTAATGTAACACTTGTTCCATCTAATCTTAACTTAACTGCGTCACCTACTTTAAAGTTTTCCGCAATGAACTTCTTATATCCTGCATTGGCGTAACTGTCGTCACATGCTAATAAAACAAATCCGCCTTCCGGTGCAGTTACATCTGTTGACTCTGTAAAGGAAGGTTTTGCTCCCGGTGCAGGAGCCTTGTTGATAACTTGAATTACAGTCATATTTGCATCCACAACAATGGCTGTATTGCTTTTAATAGAACCTTCACTTACAAAAGCTCTGTGCCCCGGTGTAAATAAAGAAATTGCCTTTCCGGGAAAAGCCGGACTTCCATTTTCAAAATCCGGGTTTACAAAATCGACAGTTTTTATTTTCCCTCCGCTTTCAAAGTTAGGGTCAAATGCTGTTTCGATTTCAAGACCAGGAATTGTATATACTCTTGCTGCAGAAGAAGTAATACTAAGCCCGGGTGTAACTAAGCCTATCAGCATAGAGAGGCATAGTACAAAAGAAATAAGTTTTTTCCTGTTTTTCATTTACATTCATCCTTTCCAATTATACACATTCAGTGTAGTAATATTTAAGGATATTGCACATAAAATAATTGAACTTATTTAACCTCATCAGGGTAATCCTCTGCCTTTGTAAGCGTGGGTAAAGACTTGTCTGTTTCAGCAGGAGTTCAAATTTCTGTTGAAATACCACGTAACAGCAATGAGGTTATGAGTAGTACGTAAGCGGATAAGTTCCTATAATCAAATGGAATATCCGCTTGACTTTTTGTATGGGATTTTTATCAGAAAAAATAGCTTTCACTCTTTTATGATTTCAAGAAATGTTTTAACTTATTTGTAGATATCAGTTATAGTTTAGCTTTTGACCAAACTGTAACTATGAAAATGTATAAATTTATTGAATATTGTGGAATTTTGAGATAGAATAATATAATAGCTCATTTTCCATGATTTCTTTTAGCGGCAACTAAGGATCTCAAAAAGTTAAAATGGGCTATTTTTTATGAAAAAAATTTTCTACAAATATTTAATTTTCAAAGGTTCAAATCTATATTATGTACAATATCCACAATTCATTTTAGAATTTTTTCATTCTAAAACACTTATAATAATAGCATATACGGTGATACGTGTCAATAATACATAAATATTATATAAAAGTTTTTGGAAAAAACTTTTTTTATTATTCACAATGCCATGGCATTTTTTCATTGAAAAATCTGGGATATTTCATTAAAAAAACTCTACACATTCCCAATATATCTATCAAAATACATGGTTGATAAATTATTCTGGTTATCTGTAGAGTTCTCTTTTTTATTACAAATGGCTATAGCGATTTATAAATTCTTCATTTAAAAATATCTATTTATATTTATTTACGGTTTGCTGGTTCGATATTAATACTCTTTCCTTTGATTTTAGCTTCTTTCATAACTTGGATTACTTCAGATGCATATTCTCTTGGTACTTCAACAAAAGTGTATTTATCGTACATATCAATGGTACCGATTAATTTACCTGGCATGCCGGTTTCACCTGCAATAGCTCCTAATATATCGCCAGGTCTTGTATTCTGTTTCTTACCTATATTAATGAAGAGACGGACCATTCCTGCTTCTGCACCGGTATCTCCAAAATCTTCATAGGCACTCATCTCTTCTGCCTGATTGTTATCATCACCCATAGCCAGTTTTAAGAAAGCTGCTGCCACATCAAGGCTGGTATAATCTTCTGCATTAACACGGGCCTCGATTAAATCAATCATTTTGCTTAAATCTTCATTTTCAATTACTGTTTCAACTCTATCTAATATTTTCTCCGCTTTTACTGCTGTAACATCATTAATAGAAGGAATTGGCTGAACCATAATCTTTGTTTTACAATATCTTTGAATATCTTTTAGTTTGTATACTTCTTTACCCACTACTAAGGTAAATGCCCTTCCGGTTCTTCCTGCTCTTCCAGTTCTTCCGATACGGTGTACATAATATTCATCGTCTTGTGGAACATCATAATTAAATACCGCTTCTACATCGTCAACATCAATTCCTCTGGCCGCTACATCAGTGGCAATCAGAATTTCAGTTTTTCCGTTTCGGAAGCTGTTCATAACACGGTCACGCTGTTGCTGTTTTAAATCTCCATGAAGGCCCTCCGCAAAATATCCTCTTCCCTGCAATGCAGAAACCAGTTCATCCACCTGTCTCTTGGTATTGCAAAATATTAGAGATAACTTTGGATCATACATGTCAAGAAGTCTGCATAGAACTTCTTCTTTGTTTTTTGGCTTTACTTCATAGTAATATTGTTCTATCTTAGGTACTGTTAACTCTTTTTTAACTACTTTTATAATTTCTGCACTTTTTTGATAAGTCTTTGCAATGTCCATAATAGGCTTTGGCATAGTTGCTGAGAATAATACCGTTTGTCTTTCTTCCGGAACATCTTTTAAAATAGTTTCTATATCTTCACGGAATCCCATGTTTAACATTTCGTCCGCTTCATCTAATACTATCATTTTAACATTATCGAATTTTACGGTTTTTCTTCTCATATGATCCATAACACGTCCGGGTGTTCCGATAACGATCTGAGTACCTGCTTTTAAAGAGCGGATTTGTTTTGATATTTCCTGTCCACCATAGATAGGCAACACTTTAATTCCATGAAGAAATGTAGCAAGTTTTCTAATTTCATCTGCTACCTGAATTGCCAACTCTCTGGTAGGACATAAAACAACCGCTTGTAAACGCTTATCTTTTGGGTCGATGGACTGCAGCAAAGGTATACCGAAAGCTGCTGTCTTACCTGTACCTGTTTGCGCCTGACCTACTATATCTTTACCTGATAATATAACAGGAATTGCATTTGCCTGAATTGGAGATGCCTCCTCAAAGCCCATTTCCACAATGGCTTTTAATATTGGTTCCATAATATTTAAATCTTCAAATTTTACTATCTGCATTATTACGTTCCTTTCTTTTTCCTGAGAATCCTTTTAGTATTTTATCCTGCGGCGGCTGAATATAAACAAGTGCTTAATCATTCTTGTTCTAATTAATAATATAAACCCGACAATTTTTCTTCACCCCGCTAAGCATCTGCAAAAGGATATTTTCTCAAAAGAGAAAGCCCATAAAAAACATATCTCTCATAAAACAAAAAAGCTCTTGGTCTATAGGACAGAGAGCTTATATATTTCAATCTATATAATATTTTAATCTATTCCTTTGCTCTAGATGCTTAATCCAGATATTATTACCGAAACATATTATAACATGAGTGTCTTTGTTCGTCAAATGAAATAGCTAAGTTTTTGCAATTTTCTTGTTAATTGCATTATTTTAGTCAAATTGAAGTTACCAGCTCAGTAACTCTTTGTTCTACAAACTTTGCCATTTTAGTTACTTCTTTTTCTGTATTTACATTAGGCATAAATCCAGCTGCCATGGCGGCATGTCCTCCGCCGTCTCCAAATCCTTTTAAAGCCTCTTTAATTACTTTACCCGCATCCACAGATTTTGATTCACTTCGTACTGAAAACTTTAATCCACCTACCCTGTGACTGTAAACTAAAGTAAAATCCACTTCAGCAAGGGACAATAAAAAATCAGATATACTGCCTATAATTGCTTCGGAACAATCTGCTCCAATATTGGCAATCCCCAATCTTCCCTTAATTTTTAAAGTGGATATTGCTTTCTTATAAGCTTCTAAATCCGCCCTACATAAACTGCATTTTTCAAAGCTGCGGAGCTTTTCAAGGTCTGCTCTTTTATATACATAATAGAACATATCAATATCCAGTTCTGATACGCCTCTTGATAAAGCCGCCGTATCCATCTTTATTCCATAGGCAAGGGCAGTAGCAACAGCTTGCGGCATTTCTATATTATTATCATAAAAATAACCGGCTATAATAGAGGAACAAGCTCCCACATCACTGCGAATATCATAGAATAAATAACTATCCACTTCCTGCATGGGATGGTGGTCTATACAGGCAACTTCTTTTCCTGCAAAATCCTCCATATTGCTATTTCCTTTTTGCCCGTCCACCAAAATAATCTCATCGTCGGGCTCCATCTTTATTTCATCTACTATGAATAACTCAATGCCAAGCTGTTCTATCATTTTTAAGGTATTGTCTTTATCAATTTGTCCATTATAGCAGATAGTTGCATGTATTCCCCTATTACTGAGCAGTATCTTAAGACCAAAAGCAGACGCTATTGCATCCTGATCCGGATAATTATGAGTCTGTATATATATTTCATCTTTCTTTATCACCTTCAATAAATCATCAAATTTAGTCATCCTGATGTTCCCCTTAATTCCAATATAAGTTAAAGCTATTATAGAACAAGTACACCAAGAATGCAAATCATAACTTACACTGGTTATTTTAATATAATAAGATATCGTATACTACATAATCGCAATTTGCTATAAGATTATTCACCCAACAATTTATTTTACATCCTAATGAGAAACTTTTAGTTCCGCTGTTATGGGACATTCTATAGGTATAAATTCAGCATAGCTGAATTCTAAGTTTAGGAATAATTTAATGGCTGGTTTCTTACTTCAACGAATGAGTTACCAAGCTCACAATTTAGTTTCTTCCTTAGAATCCAATTATGCTGAATTTTTCAAGTCTTGGTTATGCAATGAGCAGGTCATATTGTTTTAAGATTCTTCCATCAGTACATCAGCTATTTTACTCTGGCAATTAAATTATCATTTTCCACATCAATGAGTATGGTATCTTCTGGTTTTAATTGATCACTTAATATTAATCTCGCACTTAGGGTTTCTACATTCTTTTGCAAATACCTCTTTAAAGGCCTTGCGCCATATATAGGGTCATAAGCTTGATCTGCAATAAACTCTTTGGCTGCTTTTGTTAACTCTATGGTTATTTGCTGATTTACAAGACGTTCATTTAAGTCCTGCATCAGCAAGTTAATAATAGCACTGATATTGTCCTTTGACAGTGGTTTAAACATAATGATTTCATCCAGTCTGTTTAGGAATTCCGGCCTGAAATGCCCTCTTAAGTCATTCATAACCATCTGCTCACATTCACCGGATATATTTCCGTCTTCTTCTATACCATCCAGTAAATAGACAGAACCAATATTAGAAGTCATAATTAATATGGTATTCTTAAAATCCACGGTTCTTCCCTGGGAATCAGTTATTCTGCCATCGTCTAAAACTTGCAGCAGTACATTAAATACGTCCGGATGTGCTTTCTCAATCTCATCAAAGAGAACAACGGAATATGGTTTTCTTCTCACTGCTTCCGTTAATTGTCCCCCTTCTTCATATCCCACATATCCGGGAGGGGCACCAATTAATCTGGAGACGGAGTATTTCTCCATGTACTCGCTCATATCAATACGAACCATATTCTGTTCGTTATCAAACAGGGAGGCTGCCAAAGCTTTTGCCAGTTCTGTCTTACCTACACCGGTAGGTCCAAGGAATAAGAAAGAACCAATGGGTTTAGTAGGATCTTTGATACCGGCTTTTGACCTTAGAATGGCATCCGTTACCCTTTGAACACCATCTTCTTGTCCAATAACGCGTTTATGCAATTCTTCATCCAAATGTAAAGTTTTATTTCTTTCACTTTCAGTTAACTTAGTTATAGGAATACCGGTCCAGCGGGATACGATTCTTGCTATTTCTTCTTCTCCTACATTCTCATGAACCAAAGAATGGCCTTCTGCCTTAACTTTTTCTTCTTCCTCTTCCAGTTGTTTGGTCAATGCAGGCAATCTTCCGTATTTGAGTTCTGCTGCCTTATTTAGATCATAATTACGTTCTGCTATCTGGATTTCGTTATTCAGGGATTCGATTTCTTCCCTTAATTTTGACACTTTTTCAACTGCTGCCTTCTCTGTATCCCACTGGGATTTGGATAAGGCAAAGCTTTCCCTTAGTTCCGCTAATTCTTTTTGCAGATTTTCCAGTCTTTCACGGCTTAGATGATCGGTTTCTTTTTTGAGTGCGGCTTCTTCAATTTCCATCTGCATAATACGTCTCTGCACATCATCTAATTCAGTGGGCATGGAATCCAGTTCTGTTTTAATTAATGCACAGGCCTCATCTACTAAGTCAATAGCTTTATCCGGCAGGAAACGGTCTGAAATATACCGATTGGATAACGTAGCCGCTGATACTAAGGCACTGTCCGTTATCTTTACACCATGGAATACTTCATACCTATCTTTTAGTCCTCTTAATATGGAAATGGTATCTTCTACGGTAGGTTCATCTACCATAACCGGTTGAAAACGTCTCTCCAGTGCAGCATCTTTTTCAATATACAGTCTGTATTCATTCAAAGTTGTGGCACCAATACAGTGAAGCTCTCCTCTTGCAAGCATTGGTTTTAACATATTCCCTGCATCCATGGCACCTTCTGTCTTACCGGCACCTACAATGGTATGCAATTCATCTATAAACAGGATGATCTGTCCTTCACTTTTCTTTACTTCATCAAGGACTGCTTTCAGTCTTTCTTCAAATTCACCCCGGTATTTTGCACCTGCTACTAAAGCACCCATATCCAGGGCAAATATCTTCTTATCCTTTAGGCCCTCCGGCACATCCCCTCTTACAATCCTCTGAGCAAGTCCTTCTACTACGGCTGTTTTACCAACACCGGGCTCACCAATAAGCACCGGATTGTTCTTGGTTTTTCTGGATAAAATCCGTATTACATTACGAATCTCAGAATCTCTGCCTATTACCGGGTCCAACTTTTGCTGTTTTGCCCGTTCCACCAGATCAGAACCGTATTTCTCAAGGGTATCATAGGTTGCTTCCGGATTATCACTGGTTACTTTCTGATTGCCTCTAACGGTTTGCAGTACTTGTAAGAAGCTGTCTCTGGTAATTCTAAACTCCCGGAACAGTTCTTTTACTTCTTTGTTAGGTTGTTTTAGCATACTTAAGAATAGATGTTCCACAGAAACATATTCATCACCCATATGTCTTGCTTCATCTTCAGCATAAATCAGAACTTTATTAAGGTCGTTGCTAATGTAGGCCTGTCCTCCTGATACTATTGGACGTATTTTCAACTTACCTTCTACCTGTGCCTGAAAAACTTCTGTTGTAATGTCCATTTTTTTAAGAAGTTTCAAAATCAAACTATCTTCTACTGTAATCAGGCTATAGAGCAAATGCTCCTGATCAATCTCCTGATGGCCGTAGTCCATTGCAATTTTTTCACATTGCTGCACTACTTCCATAGACTTTTGCGTAAATTTATTAATATTCATATAAATCACCAACCTCTCGATTGTTCTATTTCTTATTGCTTGTTTATACCTGTTCTATAAGTAATATAACACATATAACATCAAAATTCAATACTAAATATTTATTTTTTTATGGAATGTTATAAGTAATAGTTCAGTCCTAAAATTATAACGATGATATTAGAATATATCTAATTTTGTATTAGTATACTGCAATAAAGGAAAACAGTGAAATAAAGTGGGTCTATGAAAAAAAGATAATTTTAGTTGTAACTATATTTATTTTAATCGCAATTGTCATCTCTTTTGCGGAAGATTTGAAATAGGCTGGAATGACTGGAAAATCCGTAGTTATGGAAGAGTGGTGTCACCTACCTCATACTTCTTATTCTCATTATTTTATATATACAATTATAGACTAAAACAAAACTTAATTGCATTCTTATAATGATTAGGATTTATTAGGTGGAGGTAGATATTGAAAATAATAAAGAATATACTAAAAAATGAATTAAGGTTAGTATGCCTGATAGTATTTAATGAAATCCTTCGGCTACTGATGAAAGCAGGAGAATATTTATCCATTGGTTTAAAACAGGCAATTATATGGTTTATTATTGTGGCAATTTTATCTGTTATACAACAAATAATAAAAGATATTTATTATAAAAATCATGACAATCGTAAAAATATAAATTAGCTTTTATTTTTTTGCCAAAGAATGAGTAGACTATATTAAGTAATACTACTTATCCTAAAAAACAATTTTCCTGTTTTATATAGTCCCTGTTTTTTAAATAACTATTATATTATGATAGATGGCAGCAGAAGTGGTATGTCTCTGCTGACATCTATTTTTACTATCCTCAATATGTTGTAATACAACATATCTTTATTACAAACTTAAACTACTCTACCTTATTGCTGAAACACTTATTGCAGTATCAAAATCATTGATATTTACATCAAACACATACACCGGTTGATAAAAACCTTTTGAGTCTACTTCATATTCAAGATTTACATCATTTACAGATACTATAATTTCACCCGAATGCGGATACTTAAACTTTCCATTTTGAACTTGCTCAAATGCTTCTTTTTCAGAAATAATAGGAAATGTTTTATATTCCTCAAATGCAATTATACTATAGCCCAATTCAGAAAACGTCTTATTTTTCGTATAATTACATGTGATAGAACCATTATACAATTTGTCTCCATCAAATATTTGTTCTGCGGTAAATGTATATTTACCATCTCCTACATTTTTAAATATCACTCCTTCAGGAATATAGACACTCATAGCTTCTAATGCGTTACGTATCTCTTCTTCACTAGCATTTACATCTGGACCAGGAGTATTATCACCATACAATTCATTAAAATCTGTATAACGATAAATATTTCCTGCATACTCGATCCATAATGACTTACTATTTTCATCATCACTATAGTAAATGGCAGTATTTTCATAAATATCTGTTCTTTTATCATCAATTCCTGAATCAAATAATGCAAAAATTCTTTCTGCTTGTTCCCTAGTTTCATTTTCATCAGCTACATGAAGCTGGTAAACTGCAACCTTATCCTCATTTGTTGAATATTCTATATCCGAATTTACTGCCACATTGTTTAACTTATAAACATAATTGCTGCTCAAATTTCCTATTTCCTGCTTTTCATACAGGAAAAAAATCGTAACAAAAGTACCTACTGTTAAGACTAATGGGATCTGATAACAAATCACCGGAAGAAACTTTTCCCTCTTCTTTTGTACAAAACTATACACAAATATAAAAATTCGATAACATCCATATCCGATTATCGCACCCAGCAAATTATTAAAAAGATCGTCAACCTCAAATATTCCTTTTTCTAATATTAACTGCAGGGTTTCTATAACAAGCGTAAATCCAAAACCCGCCAAATAAGTCTTCCAAAATGTTTTGAAATGTTCTGAAACAAATGGTAGCAAAAAGCCAAATGGAACAAACATCAATATATTTAAAACAATATTTCTCCATTCAGTGGGAGAAAAACTATTCCATGCTTCACGGTAGGAATAAAATAAGTGTAGCTGAATACTTCCTTGCCAAACACTACCTCTATTTAACATAGTCGCACCAAGTACAATTACTACATAACACGTGAAAATTGCATATAAAAGTAATCTTTTAATACTAACTTTCTTAGTTCCTTTGCAAATCTTTTTATATATAACATGGTATCCAATTAAAAAGGCGACTCCCAAAAATAGGGCAACTTCTAATCCTAGTACCAAATATAATTTAGCCATTGAAATAATATCCGTAATTCTCATAACGCCTCCAAAAATCCAGTTTTCCCCAAAGTTATATTGTAGTTTGTATTTCCCATTGTCTTGACAATAACTGCTTTTAAACATTACTACAATATAGTGGTTTCCATAATTATACATCATTTAAATAATTTTATCTAGTGACTTTTTTATTTACTTGTTTGATATAATAATTTTCATAAAGGGCAGATTACTTTTTTATTTTAATCAGTTTTACTGCAACTTTCATTTATAATTTCTTATGGTATAAACCATTGATAAAAGTTCATTATAAAGATATAATAAAGCAAATTTGCGACTTTCCTCACACCCCTTTTGTAATAATATAAATCCATATGTAATTAGATATGGTTAAATACTTTTGGGATAATACTAAGAAACAGCAAGTTTAATAATTTTGATAAAGGGAAAGGTAAGGTTATGAGTTGGATTAAGAATGTACGAATAGAATACGCCAGAGAAGAAATCGCTAAAAATACGGTTGTTACAAAAACCAAACCGATTGCTTTGAATATTGAAGGCGGAATTATAAAAGAAATAGCGGAATCCGTTCCGGAAGATAATAAAGATATTGTTGACGCAAAAGGATATTTAGCTTTACCAGCCTTAGCAGATAATCACATACATTTGGACAAAGGCCATTACGGCGGCAAATGGCATGCTGTTGTTCCTATGGGCAGGGTAGCAGAAAGAATTGAAGAAGAACAAGGCTTTTTACGTGACTTCTTAGCAGATACCCCTCAGAAAGCACAGGCTTTAATTGATTTAATCACAGGAAAGGGCGCCACCTTCTTACGGGTACACGTCAATGTAGATCCTACAATCGAATTAGAGAATTTGTCCATCATTAAAGAGGTTCTGGAAGAGAACAAGCACAAATTGGATTATGAAATAGCTGTGTTCCCTCAGCACGGTACATTGAAAACAGAAGAAAAAGGTCTATTATCAAAAGCATTAGAAGATGATCATGTAAAAATCATAGGAGGATTGGATCCTGCAACTATTGATGGTGATATTGAGAAATCTTTAACCACCACCTTCCATTTGGCTTCCAAATATAAAAAGGAAGTTGATATTCATTTGCATGACAGAGGCAGTTTGGGTATCTATGAAATCAACCGGATTCTTGATTATACAATAGAATACAATCTCCAAGGCAAAGTACAGATTAGCCACGGATTTGCATTAGCTGATATTTCCGGGGAAGAATTAGAAGGAATCGCAAAGCGGCTGAAAGATGCTCAGGTAGCCATTAATACAACGGTACCTATCGATATTCCGGCCTTGTCTATACCGATGCTGAAAAAATATGGAGTCAATGTTCATGTTGTGAATGATAATATCAATGACCACTGGAGTCCCTTTGGTACAGGCGACTTAATTCAACGTGCAAGCCGGGCTGCAGAAGTATTCTCCATGACAGATGAAACATCTTTATCCCAGGCTTTAGGATTAGTAACGAAGGGTATTACTCCATTTAATAATGAAGGAAATCCAACATGGCCTAGTATTGGTGATAAAGCCAACATATTATTCGTAAAAGCAGAATCCTCCGCTCATTTAATAGGGCGAGTTTGTCCTGATAGGGTGGTTCTTTTCAAAGGTAACTTTGTTTCCGGAAATTTTAAATAAATATGCAAGATAAAACCGCAGGCTGAACAAAATTAAAAAGTTTGCGGTTTTCTTTTATAGAAAAACATTTTATTTTTCGCACTATTTTCCAAATTATACATATGAATATAATAGGAATTATGAGGTGACTATGGTGAATATATGAATCGTGAAGAAAGATATAAAATCACTAGCTATGATTATGCCGACTTATTTATTACCGACTCCAACAGATTATCCTCTGCTATTCAGTGTAATGAAAATATCACCACTAATATAGTTGATAATACTTTAAGCGTTGCATATATACCTGTGTGTAATATAACATATAATAGTTTATACAAATATGGCTATGAAGCCATGCCAAAATGCTTTGGGCTATTGTCTGCACCTCCAAGCTGCCACATACTCTCCACTTCTTGTTTAAATGCTTCCAACATTTTAATGCTTCGAGAAAAGCCAAATTTTGATTTAAAAGGAGAGGGGGTATTAATAGGTCTTGTGGATACCGGAATTGATTATATGAATCCTGTCTTTCAATATGAAGATAAGACTTCAAAAATAGTCTCTATCTGGGATCAAACTATTTATAGTGAAGATAATTTTCCACAAGACTTATATTATGGAACAGAATTCTCAAGAGAGCAGATTAATAATGCAATAAATAGTCCAAACCCGTTTGATATTGTACCCAGCACTGATGAAATCGGTCATGGAACCGCATTAGCAGGTGTTGCTGCCGGCTTTCCTCAGCCGGATTATTCATTTACGGGAGTTGCACCGAATGCTGAAATTATTGCTGTTAAATTAAAGACTGCAAAGCCATATCTGAAGGACTTTTTTAAAATTCCTGAAGGCTCCATATGCTATCAAGAGAATGACATTATATTTGGGATAGCATATTTATTGCAAGCCGCCCAAAGATTAAAGCGCCCTATTGTTATTTGTATAGGAGTAGGAACAAATCAAGGTTCCCATGCAGAAGTAGGAATACTAAGCTCTTTTTTAACCAGAACCAGCAGGATACCCGGCGTTGCTGTTGTCATAGCTGCCGGAAATGAAGGGAACTTGGGACATCATTATTTCAAAGAAAGTCCTTCGGGAGATAATCTGGATTATTTTGAATTAAATGTAGGCGGCAATGAGAGCGGATTCTCTATGGAACTATGGTGTGCTGCGCCAAATACCGTATCCGTGAATATAATTACTCCCGCTGGTGAAGACATTGTTCGTGTTCCTCCTATTCCTCCCCAACAAAATACAATTCAAGTTCATTATCAGGATACCCAAATCCTGATTGATTCCATTATAAAGGGCACTGCCTCCGGTGATCAATTAATTGTATTTCGTTTTGACCAGCCACTACCGGGAACATGGGGATTTCGCATAGAGGGTAAAGGTACTCTTCCGTCAAGATACCATGTATGGCTTCCTATGGATAACTTTATTAACCGGGGGACTTTTTTCTTAAAGCCCGAAAATGAGACTACGTTAACTACACCGGGGAATTCGGAATTTGCAATTGTAATCACTGCCTATAACCATATTAATGATACCTTATTTTATCATGCCAGCAATGGGTTTACCTCTAATGGATTCATAAAACCGGATCTTGCAGCTCCGGGTATGTTCATTTTAAGTCCCATATTAAATAACGAGTTCGCAAGGTTAAACGGAACAAGTCTGGCAGCTGCACATACTGCTGGTGTTGCAGCCATGATATTAGAATGGGGCGTTGTACGAGGTAATTACCCTACAATGCATACCCCTGAAATTGGAAACTTATTAATCAAAGGCGCAAAACGACTCCCTGATGTAGCGTACCCAAATAAGCAATGGGGCTTTGGTATCTTAGACATTTACAATACCTACGTTATATTAATAAATGAGTACTATGCCAGATAGTACTCATTTATTAATTTTATATTACGAAAGTGGCCGCAAAGCTGTCATTCTAATCTTAAAAGGGTGAATCTCAGAAAGGGTAGACTAGCTGGATTCTTAACAAATTCTATCATACAGAGCCCGTCCAGAATGACAGTTTGTTATGTTGCAGCAGCTTCATATTTACGTATTACGTTATATGCTTTATAAAATTTCTTTAATCAATTACATAAGCCTTTAACAACTTAAATGTATTCTCTAATGCATCCTTGTGCGTTCTTTCCATTCCATGAGACGCATGTATTCCCTGTCCGATTAAAGCTCCTCTGATATTATTACCGCCTCTTAAAGCAGCTGATACGTCAGAACCGTAATGAGGGAATATATCCACTACGTAAGAAATATTATTTTCTTTCGCCAATGCGATCAATCTATTCGTCATTTCATAATCGTAAGGACCCGAAGAATCTTTTGCACAGATAGAAACTGCATATTCGGTTCCATTTAGGTCATCTCCCATGGCTCCCATATCCACTGCAATAAGTTCTGTAATATCCTCTGGAATCCAGCTTGCACCAAAACCAACTTCTTCATAATTACTAATTAGAATTTTTATATTCTTCTTTGGAATTACATTATTCTCTTTCATATGCTTTAGAAGGCCAAGTAAAACTGCAACGGAGGCCTTATCGTCTAAATGTCTGGATTTTATAAATCCTTCTTCTGTGTATACAAAATAAGGTTCCAAGCTGATGTAATCACCACTGTTAATACCAAGTTTTATGACATCTTCTTTGGAATTTACAACTGCATCAATGCGGACTTCCATGTTCTTTTCGCTGCGTTCCAGCGTTTTGGCATCATCATAAGTATGAACAGAGGGGCTTTTAGCCAATATGGTACCAGTATAAACTCTTCCATCTCTGGTGTGTATCTTACAATAGCAGCCTTCTACACTCTGCATAGTGTAACCGCCAACTAAAGTAAATTTTAACATACCATTACCGGATATGGAGCGGACCATAGCTCCTAAAGTATCTACGTGAGCAGATAATCCTAAGGTTTCTTGGCTCTGACCAGGAACTGATATAACCAACCCGCCTCTATTACTTAGTTCACAGGAATAACCATAACTTTCTGCTTCTGATCTTACAAACTGTATTACATCCTTAGTAAAACCGGAAGGACTTGGAATATTCACTACTTTTTCTAAGGTCTCAATAATATATTCTACGATTTGCATATTTACACCCAATGTATATCACATATTCTGGCAGATATTATATTTGTCTGCAGATGCAATTCTGTTTGCAAATGTAACTCTGTCTGCAGACATATTCTGTTTGCAGATGTATTCTGTTTGCAATGTAATTCTACTTACAGATGCACTCTGTTTACGATATAATCCTCTGTTTACATGTGATACTGCCACTATTAAAAGAGGTTGAAAGAATTATTCCGTGGCTGCCTTTCATTATTTATATTTTCTTTCAACCTTTAAAACATAATGTCTCTTTGCCATATTTAAATAATGAATAATTTTAAAATTTAAATGAATCAAAACGTGAGAATTCTAAATGAAATTCTACCGAAATCATTTTCGAGTTCTTAATAAAAAATAGTCTTCTCTTTGTGAAGTTATTTTTATAACACCTTTTCTCTTCTACAATTGAATATCTATCTCCACCGGACAATGATCGCTTCCAAAAATATCTTTATGGATAATACTATCCTGTATCTTTTCTTTTATCTTTTCCGACACAATAAAATAGTCAATACGCCACCCTACATTTTTCTCTCTTGCGTTAAACATATAGGACCACCAGGTGTAGGCTCCGGTTAAATCCGGATAGAGATACCGGAAAGAATCCACAAAACCTGCCTCTAATAATTCTGTCATCTTTCCACGCTCTTCATTAGAGAAACCGGCATTTTTAACATTGGATTTGGCGTTCTTTAAATCGATTTCGTTATGAGCCACATTTAAATCACCGCACAGAATAATAGGCTTCTTCTTATCTAATTCCACCAGGTAGTTTCTAAAATCATCTTCCCATTCCATACGGTAATCAATCCTTGTAAGTCCTCTTTGGGCGTTTGGCGTATAAGCCGTTACCAAATAAAACTCCTCAAATTCCAGGGTGATTACTCTTCCTTCATCATTATGCTTGTCCAGACCAAAGTCATAGGAGACGGATAAAGGTTCTTTCTTCGTAAAAATAGCGGTTCCGGAATACCCTTTCTTTACTGCACTATTCCAGTAAATAGAATAGCCTTCAAAAGAGATATCTGCCTGCTCCGGCTGCATTTTTGTCTCTTGTATGCAGAACATATCCGCATCCACTTCTTTAAAAAAGTCTTCGAAGCCTTTATTTAAACAAGCTCTTAATCCATTTACATTCCATGATACTAACTTCATAACGTCCTCCCTTCTACTACATGTTCATTAATATTTCTTCTAAATCTTTTACCGTTTCTGCTATTTGCCCTGCACCTGCCTCTTCCAGTTCTTTACGGTCTCCAAAACCATAAAGTACTCCAACAGAGGCAAGTCCATTTTCTTTAGCTCCGGTAATATCGTAAAAACGATCTCCTACCATAACCACCTGATCCAGTTGGGTAATGTGATTCTTCTCAAGAGTGTAACGAATAACATCTCCTTTTTTCTCTCGGGAGCCATCCATGGTGCTGCCGCAGATATCCGTAAAATATTTTGCTAAATCAAAATGCTCCATAATCCTTTTTGCAAATAATTCTGGTTTGGAAGTAGCTACTATAAGCTTCTTACCGGCAGAAGTTAATTTTTCGAACAAATCCTTCATTCCGGCATAAACTTCATTTTCAAATATACCTATTTCCTCATAGTATTCTCTATAACATCTTACTACTTCTTCCAACTTTTCTTCGTCAAAATCAAAATATTCCATAAAGCTGTCTCTTAATGGCGGGCCAATATGCCTCCTTAAAGAATTTAAATCTTCTATATTTATCCCCATTTTTTTCAAAGCATATTGAATGCCTTTTGCAATTCCTTCCTGGGAATCTGTGATAGTTCCATCTAAATCAATGAGTATGTATTGTATCATCCTTCTTTCCTTTCTCGACAATTAATAGTAAAGTATAAATTTACTTTATTTTATCCTCTTATAGTGTAAAATGCAAGGTATCATTTCCAATCTCAAGAGAGGAAAACTATGAATCTCATTGACGGAATAGCCTCCTATGACGTATACTTAATCTATGTAAAGTACGTGAAAATACAAAGGTACATAGATTTTAAAAGGTGCAAAAACACTGGAAATGGGGGCAATATGGAACATTCATTTACATATGAAACTAAGATAGGTAAAATTACCATTACCGAATGCGATTCACAGCTTATATCCATTGATTTTGGAGAATCCAACCCGAAGGATTCAAATATTATGGAAACTCCATTTATAAAGGAAGTCCAAAAAGAACTTGAGGAGTATTTTAATGGAACCCGTAAAACTTTTCAGCTGCCTCTGGCATTAAAGGGTACCCCTTTCCAGCAAGAAGTATGGAAGGCATTAATGACAATTCCATATGGTGAAACTATGACCTACAAACAGATTGCGGAAGCAATTGGTAATCCAAAAGCATGCCGGGCTGTGGGTATGGCTAACAATAGAAACCCCATCCCCATTATCATCCCCTGCCATAGAGTCATTGGCTCCAATGGAGCATTAGTAGGATATGGCGGTGGATTGCACATTAAAGAAATGTTATTGGAAATGGAGGATAATAAGCATGCTAATGCATAATACGATAACTTTTAAAAGTTTATATTCTTGATCATTTCAAAAGTAAACTTTTAAAATCCTTATTATGAAGCATCTTCGTGAGTAATATGGGAAAAATATCAAGAGAATTAACTTTAAAATACGCACTATTGCAAAGTGTATTCTGGATCTGTCAATGTTTTGTCCTGGGATTTGCAAATATATATCTAAAGTCCAGAGGCTTTGATAACACACAAGTTGGCATCACACTATGCCTGGCTTCTGTACTGTCCATTATTATACAGCCTTTAATAGCCGGCTTTGCAGACAGAACAGATAAAGTATCATTACGAACTATTACCATGGTCCTTATGCTTATGGTATTATCACTTGGCTTTATATTATTAATCATACCTGATTCCTACATATTTATAACCATTTGTTTCATGTTCATAATGGCTATCCAGATAACTTTAGTATCTTTATTAAATTCACTGGCATTAGAATATATGAACTTAGGAATCCAAATGAATTACGGGCTGGCAAGAGGAATCAGTTCCATTGCATTCTCCTTAACTTCATTTGGTCTGGGTTTAATATTAAATTATTATAGCGGTAATATTCTATTACCGATTTTTCTTGTATGTTATGTATTATTCATTGTAGCTCTTATCCTGTTTAAAATAGACACCAGCTCTTTATCTTTGCCGGAAAACGAAGTTTTAGAATCAGATTCAAAACAATCTGACGGTATATTTGCATTCTTAAAAAAGTACAAAAAGTTCACTGTTCTTTTAATTGGAATGACAATGGTTATGTATTCTCATAACCTTATTAATACATATTTAATTAATATTGTAGAAAATGTAGGCGGCGATAATGCTGATATGGGATTATCTCTTGCCATTGCTGCCGGCTTAGAACTACCTACCATGGCTGTTTTTATTCTTATTGTAAAAAAGGTTAAATGCAGTACTCTATTAAAAATATCCTCGTTTTTCTTTTTCATAAAATCAGGTATCGTATGGCTTGCACCAAATATGCTTACCATTAATTTATCACAATTACTTCAGTTATTTGGCTATGCACTATTTACGCCTGCTTCTGTTTATTATGTAAACGAAATTATCGATTCCAAAAATAGTGTAAAAGGCCAGTCTATGGTTGGAGTTGCTACCTTTAGCCTGGTGGGAGCAATCGGAAGTATCACCGGCGGAAGAATCTTAGATACCAAAGGCGTATCTGCCATGTTATTGGTGGGCACAATCGTTACGGGAATCGGCTTTATCATTGTTTGCTTTTCTACTGAAGATCCTAAAAAAGAAATACGATAAAAACTTAGTAAGAGCGCTAAAAAACAAGTGCAAATGTTGAATCTAAATGATTTAGGCATTTGCACTTAGTTTTTGGCTCTGTGACATATTTATTATAGAATCTTTTTTGTAACACTTCTATTTTAATAAGTCAAATATTTATTTCGAAGATAACTTTACATTAACAGGTACAGAAACAACTTTTTGAACAGGTTTCCATACATACATTGCAATTGTAAAGTCCAGCATACTGTGAATTATAGTTCCTAATCCTACAAGAACAACAACTGATAATAGGTATCCTTTATCATAGTAAGCACTTGTCATATTGCTTCCCCAGTAGAAGAAAGTTACAATTGCTACTTCACTTACAGCATGAATTAGGGCCATTACTAGATTAAAAAGGAAAGTAGACTTACCAGTTGCTAATAGATTGGAATTTTTCTTTAAGGCATAGGAACCGATTACTGCAAAAATGATATGTGATAGGGCTCGTAATACAATAACAATGGGAAATCCTGATATTAAAAAACCTAGACCTGTTATAAATGCTACGGATATGGCTACTGCCGGTGATATAAACATGGCTATGAATACGGGTACATGGCTGGCTAGGGTATAGGATGCCGGTTCTATAACTATCTTAGGCGCAATCATTGGTATTAATATTCCAAGTGCACAAAGGAGTGCTGCTATTGCTATAATTTGTACTTTGTTTTGTCTTCTCATATCTCTCCTCTTTTCTGTTATGTTGTAATAACTCCTTTTTGGATAAATAAAATTATAACTTTTAATTTTTATTTATTCTGTTCCTATTCATTGTCTTGCTGTCTTGTCAGCTGTAATGTCATGTATATTTTATGCTAATTATTTTAGATTGTCAAGAGAAATGAGAAAGTTCTATATTGTAATATTCTGCAAATCTATCCCATCAAGTAAATTTTGAATAATTTTTAAATTTAATTATAAAAGCATTGTATATTAAATTTTATAGGTATATAATTAACTTAGGTTTTTATATGTTTTAGAAATCTAAGAAATATTTACGAATATATGCGGATATAGTTTAATGGTAAAACGTTAGCTTCCCAAGCTGGTGTTGCGGGTTCGATTCCCGTTATCCGCTTTAAGAAAGGCATAACTTCCGCCAAGGGGATAGTATGTCTTTTTATATGCACAAGAATGTGAAGATATTGCATCACGACGATAAACCGAAAACTGTCGTATAGATTATATAATCGGCACATGGGAAAGCGGTGAACAATGGAAAACTTAATTGGAAAAGGAAGAACAGCAGACGTATTTGGATATGGAGAAAACAAGGTTATAAAAGTTTTTCACAAACAATTTTCCCATCTTGCCATTGTGGAATATGAGCGTGCTAAGATAATTGACAATTTAGAAATATCGGCGCCTCATGCCTATGAGGTTTTAGATATTGATGATAAAAAATGTATTGTTTATGAGTATATTCAAGGCATAAGTATGCTTCAGTCAATGCAAAGAAACCCGTTGAAAATTAGAATATATGCAAGACAACTGGCTGATATGCACGCTGAAATGCATAGCAAGTCGGTACCAACATTGCCCAATATAAAAGAATCTTTATCCAGAGCGATATGGAATGTACAGTCCATAAATAAAAAGGATAGAGATGCTATCCTCAGCTACTTAGAAACATTGCCAAATGGTGACCGCTTATGTCATTATGATTTTCATCCCGGTAATGTTATGATATTTAACGGAAATGCCAGTGTGATTGATTGGATGACAGCGGGAAGCGGCGACCCATGTGCCGATATATGCAGAACCAGCCTCATCTTGGAGTCGAATGTGCAGCCGTATGATATGTCCACCGTAGAAAGGCTCACACTACATGTTTTCCGAAAAATCTTCTATAGAAATTATATCAAGCAATATCTGCAAACAACAGGCATAGCAATTCAACAAGTAGAAAGATGGCTTTTACCGGTTGCCGCTGCAAGATTAAATGAAGGAATAGAATCAGAGTTACCATATTTAAAAAGTATTATTCATCAAGAGTTGTTGGTTATATAAACAGCACAACTGCTTACAATATAGATTATTTTAAGAAATATACATATGAATACATGAGGTTGTTATAGTAATGAAAGTTCCAGTTCATGGGCAGGCTATAATCCATATGATATTACTGTTCTTAAAAATCTTTTTTCCACTATTACTCAAAAAAGACATAACTTTCTGTTAAGGGAAAGTTATGTCTTTTTTATATGCAAAAACATGGTACAATAAGTTAATAATTTATTAAATACACAGACAAACGGAATTTGTAGGAAGGAAAAACAATGGCACGAGCAGTAATTTTTGACATGTTTGAAACATTGATTACGCACTATCATAGTCCACTATATTTTGGAACACAAATGGCGGAGGATGCAGGAATTCCAGAAGATAAATTTCATTCACTTTGGCGTCCCACTGAACATGAACGCTCTGTAGGGAAGTTAACATTGGAGGAGGTATTGGAAATGATTCTTCGAGAGAATCATTGTTACTCCGAAACACTTTTAAAGGAAATTGTAGAAAAACGTATAGCGGCAAAGGAAGAGTGTTTTAGACATTTACATACTGAAATTATTCCAATGCTTTCAACACTGAAAAAAAGGGGCTTTTTAGTCGGGTTAATAAGTAACTGTTTTTCAGAAGAAGCGGATGTAATCCGAAGAAGCGAACTATTCCCATACTTTGATGCTATTTATCTTTCATATGAACAGGGGATTCAAAAGCCAGATGAGGAGATTTTCCAAAGATGCATGGATGGTTTTTCTGTGAAAGCAGAGGAATGTATATATGTTGGAGATGGAGGCAGTAATGAGTTGGAGACTGCTAGAAAACTTGGTATGAAAGCAGTTCAAGCAGCTTGGTATTTACAAGAAGGAACAGCGCAACCTTCAAAACGAAAGCATGACTTCTTCCAAATAGAAAAACCCCTTGATGTAGTGAATTTTGTGGATATGTAGGAGGAGGAAATTTTAAATCAGGCAGAAAAAGCCGCAAAGGAGTCAGGATGCAAATACGCTTTTTTAGACACCTTCAGCTTTCAAGCACCTATGATTTATATAAAACATGGATATAAGGAACATTTGCATTACAAAATTATCCTGTAACAGGAAAGTGGTATTACTTTACGAAAACTCTTTAAGCGATTAATAAGGGCAGAACATCTGTGGCTTATAATCAATCAAACAAATTGTAACTTCTGCAGGGTCTAATAAAGAATTAGGATAGGCTCTCATTATTTTATTCCTTTTCATTTTTGCAGTTAGTTATATCCAAAAAATCTATTTATGCAATTTTTGATTCGATTAGTAAAAGAAGGGAATCCAAATGAATTCCCTTAAAACTTTATCCTTATTATGAAATATACCTAATATAAAAGTGATCCTTAGTTAAATAGAAATTTTATATTTGTATAGCCAAACGTGCAGCTGCCGACAGGTACGCTGTAACCAAGAACACCAAATGCAACTTTATGAAAGCTCACGCATATGATATAAAGAAAATAATAATTCCCGGCAGCCGTTCTTTATTAGAAATCGCAGCCCCCGTGATTGCGATATAAGTTGAAAGCAAAATTGAATTTATCATAAAGTTTTACTTCATCTACCTTGTACTATTAGTACAAGCAAAAAGCAACATGTCAGGAGTTTATTCTACATGTTGCTTTTTATTTTGATTAGTTAAATATGGTTAAGTTTATTAATGTTTTACGAGGATAAAATGAAATGTCAAAACTAAAAAAGTTAAAATTTATAAGGAACCTTTTTGTGCCCTTTCTTGGTCTTAATAATTCTTAATATTTGCTTTATAGAAACTAAATATTAAGCTAGTATACTTTAATTTAGCAATTCAGATAGAGGAGTATGGTAATATGAAAATAATCATAATGACAGGAAAATTTGGTATGGGTCATATGACGGCCGCATTAGCGCTCAAACAACAAATTGAGAATAGCCATTTTAATGCTGATATCGAGGTGATTGATTGGCTGGACTATGTATCACCAAGCTTAGCTAATAAATATTATTCATTTTATCATTTTCTCGTAAACAAAGGCCATAAGATATACAACATCAGATACCGGATATTGGAGAACAAGAAGACGGATCAAAAGCCTGATCTTAATGCATTTTTTAAAAAAAGTTTTATAAAATTATTGGATGAAAAGAAACCGGATATGATTATTTCTACACTTCCTGCCTGCTCTCAATTCATGTCGCTATATAAAGAAAAAACCGGTTCCTGTATCCCTTTAATCACTTGCGTCACAGATATTACCGGCCATTCCGAATGGATTAATAAGAATACGGATATCTATTTCGTAGGATCACCTTTTGTAACCAATAAGTTTATATCAAAAGGTGTATTGCCGGATAGAATATTTGAAACCGGATTACCTGTCCGATTAGAGTTTCTAAATAACAATTTCTTTGAAACTGCCAAAAGCAAAGATATAAGACAGATTCTTATTATGGGCGGCGGGTTGGGAATGCTTCCTAAGACTTATCATTTCTACAAAGGTTTAGAACTTTTGCCCAACACAGAGGTTACAATAATAACCGGCAAAAATCATAATTTGTATGAACGGCTGGAAGGCAAATACAAAAACATTAACGTA
This sequence comes from Anaerocolumna sp., assembly GCF_032079385.1. Taxonomy (NCBI): domain Bacteria; kingdom Bacillati; phylum Bacillota; class Clostridia; order Lachnospirales; family Lachnospiraceae; genus Anaerocolumna; species Anaerocolumna sp. Next base: position 38,918 of record NZ_DAMAUC010000025.1, on the reverse strand, counting down.
TTAGGGTATGTGAATAATGTCTGTGAATATATGAAGCAGGCCGATGTTATTATTACAAAGCCTGGGGGAATTACGACTTTTGAAGCAATTTATGCCGAAGTACCTATACTTGCTTTAAATCCATCTATGCAGCAGGAAATATATAATGCACAGTTTATTCAGAAAACGGGCATTGGCACCATTGTTCATGGCAATAGCAAACAATGTCTGAATGAAATTGAAAAAATGCTGGATTATCGCCGTCTAAATAATTACAAACGTAATATTAGAAAGATAAAAGGGCAATTAAGTAAGTACAACTTAACTAATGTACTTGAAATGACCATAGACAAAACAAATCCTTTGGAAAGTAACGGTTTTAAAAATATATACCATCCAATAAGGGAGGATTATGATATAAATGAAGAGATTAGTTTTAACATTCGATGACGGACCAGCTCCGATTTATACTCGAAAAATAATGGATATATTAAAAGATGAGAAAATAAAAGCTTCTTTTTTCGTTGTAGCTAAAAACGCAGATCAATATCCGGAATTAATTGACCGCATGAAAAAGGAAGGACATTGTATAGCTCTTCATTCCCTGGAGCATAGACATGCCTTTTTAAGCAGCTATCCCTATATGAAACATGACTTTTCAAAAAGTTTAGAATTATTGCAAAATATGAATTGCAATATAAGATACTATCGTCCGCCATGGGGTGTAAGAAATATTTTTACCCGGATATTTGTTAAAAAGCATAATTTGCATATGGTATTATGGGATGTCATGGTCGGAGATTGGAAAGCTGGGAATACTCCAGAAACATTGGCAAATAAGATTCAGAAAAAGGTTTTTGATGGCGCCATTATTTGTCTCCACGATGGATGTGAAAAATATGGTGGAGCTAAGGGTTCTCCTTTTAACACCATAGATGCCCTGAAAATAGTAATTCCAAAATTAAAAGAAGAAGGTTACAGCTTTGTAACTGTCGAGGAATTTTTTAATCATGCATGATCAAGGTATAAAAGTCAGAAAGCAAATAATTAGCGTTCTTATTTTATTGGCACTTATTGTTATTACCTTTTTCTATTATCTTAAAGGATATACCCTTCAAGATTTACGAAATGCTTTCGTAAAAGCTAATTTTGCTTATCTTCTTAGCGGATTGAGCATGATGGTTCTCTTCGTCTCCTGCGAAGCGTTAAATATATATCTTATACTAAAGACACTGAACCATAAAGTACCTTTTTTAAGATGTTTTGAATATGCCAGTATTGGTTTTTACTTCAGTTCTATCACTCCTTCCGCCAGCGGAGGACAGCCGGCTCAAATATATTATATGAAACAGGATAAAATTCCTATAGCCGTGTCCTCCGTTACTATTTTTTTTATTGTATATGTTTATCAGATAACTATGATTCTTTCAGGCTTTATCATGACTTTGCTTCGATTTTCCCAATCCATATATTTTATAAACAAGCTGCGCTATTTATTTATATATGGATTTGTTATAAATACCGGGGTGATTTTTATATTATTTTCCCTTATGTATTCTAAGAAAGCAGCACCTTCCATTGCAGAAATAATCTTAAAGGCAGGAAATAAACTAAGACTTATTAAGAAAGTAGAGGAAACCAGAAACAAGTTAGGTAAAAGTCTTACCTCCTATCGCAAAAAAGCTACGATATTAAAGGAGCATCCCTCCTTATTTTTTAAAATATTGGGAGTTACAATAATACAGATGACCGCTTTAAATTCCATACCCTATTTGGTATACTGTAGTATGGGATATAGAGCAAAGGGTATTCTTGATATACTTACCTGTCAGTCTCTATTAACAATTTCCGTTTCGGCAGTTCCTCTCCCCGGTGCAGAAGGAGTTGCCCAAGGTGGTTTTTTACAGATATTTGACTCCTATTTTCCACAGGACATGCTAACTTATGCTATGCTGATCAACCGTATCATAAGCTTCTACTTACCTTTAATATTAAGTTTTATTATGTATATCTTTACACATATCAGAACTACAAAACAGTCTATACGAGGTGATATTCTTGAAGGAAAACAAAATTAATATCTTAGTTGCAGATGATGATGCTGATATTCGCGAAATCCTTGAAATTCTTTTAAAGGCAGAAGGTTTTGATGTTGTTATGGCTTCTGATGGAAAGCGGGCAATCGAATTAGTTGACGAGAATATTGATTTAATCATTCTCGATGTGGCCATGCCGGAGAAAAATGGTTTTCAGGTATGCAAAGAAATCCGTAATGTATCCATTGCGCCTATTTTATTTTTAACAGCAAAGGGTATGGAATCGGATAAGGCAATCGGATTTTCAGCCGGCGGGGATGATTATATGGTGAAACCATTTTCCAATGCTGAACTGATATTTCGGGTGAAGGCCTTGCTGCGCCGTTGTTATCATTATCAGCCTTTTAACAAAGAAAAGAAAAACATTTATAAAATAGATAATATTATTATGGATGATAATACAAAAAGTGTTACAGTTGACAATATTCCTATAACCCTAACTCCTATTGAATATGATATACTATGTTTAATGATGCAATATCCTAATAAAGTTTTTTCTGTACAGAATCTCTACGAGTCCATATGGAGTCAGGACTATTCTTATTTAGACAATAATACAATTGTTGTCCATATAAGTAATCTTAGAAAGAAAATTGAGAAAGATCCAAAAAATCCACAACATTTAAAAAGTATGTGGGGAAGAGGGTATTATGTGGGTGAATCGAATAAAATCTTCTAAATTGGAATTAAAGCTGATGCTTAAGGTTGCCTCCTCAGGTTTGGTATGCATTCTTATTTACTTATTATTGATTAACCTTGCTGTCTATTATATCGATCATATGAACGTGAATTCTGAAGTGTATCAGGAAAAAATTCGGAATACAAGCGAGGATTTTCAAAATTATGTGAATGAAAACAATATCTCAATAAAGGATATTGGTGCAATTAAAGCCTGGGATAAGAAGCAAAATTTAACCCATATTAAACTGGTTGAAAATAATATGGTTATTTATGATTCCTTAGATTACATTGTTCGAATTACTCCAAAAGTATCCTATATTTATTATGAACCAGCTAAAAGTCCATTTCAGATAATAACCTTCCAGGATGGAAAGGCCAGCTTATATGTAAGTATTCTATTTAAACAGCGGCTTGAGCAAAAACTGGATTATATAATCGGCATCTTTTGTATTCTTATATTTTTTATTTCTATATTTAGCGAATTTAAGAAGCTTGTAAGAGCTATATTAGATATTAAAAAAGGGATTCAGATTCTGGAAGGCGGCAATTTAACCTATGAAATCCAATCGAAAAGAAAAGATGAAATTACGGACCTGGTTAATTCAATCAATCGTATGAGTAAGGAATTGGACTTACAGAGAAAAGAAGAAGAAATATTAAAGCAAAAAAATTATGATTTAGTTACATCCATCTCCCATGATATCCGAACACCGCTGACTACGGTAAATAGCTATATTGATTTAATACTGGAAGAAAAATATTCGGATACCAATGAACTCAATCGATACCTGACAAAAATAAAGGAAAAATCCATTCTTATTAACGACTTGACAGATAACCTGTTTTCCCATTTCCTGAATCAGAATACAGATTATAGCTATAATTTTGAAATCATTATCGGAAATGAATTTATCCGGTATTTACTTAGCAGCATGGAAGAAAGCTTAGAGGATAAGGGATATCAGGTAATCATTGACCTTGATCTAAACGACGAGTTCTTCCTAAAGGTTGATATCATGCAGATTGAAAGAGTATTTAATAATCTGGAGGGTAATCTTATTAAATATGCCAGAAAGAGTGAGCCTATTATTTATACGGCTTCTCTCCTCAGTAATAAGCTTTGCATAACCGGCAGCAATTACATACTGGAGAATAACACTCTTGAAAGTCATGGGGTGGGAATCATCAATTGTCAGGAAATTATTAAACTACATTTGGGTGAAATGAGAACCTATATTGAAGATGAAAATTATCATGTAATTATCACTCTGCCTGTTTATATATTTCAGTAAGCCCCGTCCTGCATGACAGAAAAACTTATATTTCGACAAATATTTTATTAACAAATCAGCTATTTTGTGATATAATCCTCTTTAGCATGTTCCTTCTAATCATTCTATTCATTTTCATTTTTCTAGCCGTTAAATAAGAATAAATACAACTGAAGGTTTCATGCTATCTAATAATTACCGTATAAGGTTTGGAATATTATTTAAATTATGAATGATAACAATTTATATAGAAAAGGCTCTTTGTAAAATATAGGTGTAACATCTTTACATTCCTATACTTTACAAAGAGCCTTTATTTTACGAATATTCATGTCGAAAAACATCTGTCATTTTGGGGGAAGTAATTTTTGAAATCCATAGAAGGATGCCATGCCCAAGATATTAACAACCTCTGTTTCCGTAAGGTTCACGTCATTTCTTAGCCATTTTAAATAAGCTGCTATTATGCCTGCAACATAAAATTCTGCATATAGCTCAAATTCATCCTTTGGCATATCCACCCCATTAGACAATGTTTCTATTGCTACGCTTTTAACAATATCTTTGATTTCTTCCCAGAAAAAAGCATAGGACGGCATTTTTGCAATATGCCGATAAAGATCAATGTCACGTTGAACCAGCGCATTGAGTGACTGGAATAAAGCCAAAACATCAAAAGATCGATCAAAAAAATCATTTTTTTCAAGTATCAAAAGAAAATCATTTATGAGATTTTTATAAAATTCCTTCATGACTGCCTCCGGAGAATCATAATGGAGATAAAAAGTCTTTCGGTCAATATTAGCTCGATTAGCAATCTCCGTAACAGTAATTTTGGAGGACTTATTGTCTTTTAATATTGAGAAAAAAGCTCCTTGAATTGCTGTTTTTGTCTTTGTAATTCTTCTATCCTGAGCCATAAAACCTCACTTTCATTAAATGTGTGGAATATTCCACAACAGTCGATATACTGGCAATTGATTATATTCATACAGGTAATTATAATACATATATATAGAAAAATCAACACATGGGGTATAAAAGGAGGTGACTTCTTAGTATATGGTTTTAAAAGAATATGAACCATCCATTGAAAATGTTATTAAGCAGCTGTGTGAAAATTCACGTTTTCCACAAACGACTAAATATAAGCAGCATGGAAGAATAAGCATATATGAGCACAGTATCGCTGTAGCATACACAAGTTGTTGGATTGCACGTAAACTCCATTTTAACGTGGATTATGTATTGCTAATTAGAGGTGCTTTGCTTCACGATTACTTTCTATATGATTGGCATGATAGAAATAACGGATATCGTCTGCATGCCTTTTCACATCCTCGAAAAGCCTTGCAGAATGCTTGTGAGGATTTTGAACTGACACCAAAAGAGAAAAATATTATTCTTCGGCATATGTTTCCGCTGACACCCATACCCCCGTATTATTTGGAAAGCTGGATTGTATGTGTTGCGGATAAATTCTGTGCTCTGAAAGAAACATTCCGAATGAATGATATACAGTTAAAAAAATGTTTAGGAGTATATCAGTATGATTTTAAGTGAATTATTCATTTGTTTTTTTTTCTATAGCTTAACTGGGTGGCTTTATGAATCTCTTTTTTGCTCAATCTTTGGAAAGCGACGGTTTATGAACCGTGGATTTTTACTTGGACCATATTGCCCTATTTATGGTACCGGCGCAATTTTATGTTTGCTCGTATTAAGGAGCAATACCAATATTTTTGAGGTTTTTGCGATTGCGGCTGTTTTATGTTGTGTCGTAGAATATATTACCTCTTTCTGCATGGAGAAATTTTTTCATGCAAAATGGTGGGACTATAGCAATCTGCCTTTTCAACTACATGGGAGGATTTGCTTATATGGAGGCATTATTTTTGGAGGAGGGGTTGTAGTTGTCAAATTTTTCGTACAGCCAACTCTTATGCAGTTTACCACTCAATTAAACGAAAGCTTGTTAAATGGATTAGCACTTGCTTTTTTAATTGTCATCGGAATTGATATGGTTCTTACGCTTGGAAGCTGGAAAGGAATTAATGAGCATCTGTGTATACTCCATACTGCAATTTATGATAAAGCAGACGGAACGTTCTCTAAGCTTACTGACAGGTTCTGGGATACACCAATTTCATCTGTTGCTGAAAAAGGACATGGGCTTTTAATCAGGGTGCAAAGAAAAGGCATCGGAAACTAGACGACGCTGCTGATATCAGCTCTGAAGATGTGATTTAGTATAAATAATAGAATAAGGTGATTAAAAAATATGGATAAGATTAGTATACCAAACCATTTGGCAATTATTGTAGACGGCAACAGACGATGGGCGAGAATACGTAACATGCCCGCATTTATGGGACATAAGTATGGATTTGAACGCTTAGAAAAAGTAATTGATTATGCAGTAAAGTTAGGTATTCCGTATATAAGTCTCTTTGTATTTTCCACTGAGAATTTTAAAAGAGATGATAAGGAAGTTGAATACCTGATGGAGCTGTTTTGTAAGAATTTTTCTAAGATGGCTGCGAAAATGAAAAAGGAGAATATAAAGGCTGTTTTTTCCGGAAGGAGAGCGGACCTTGTTCCTTCTGTAATAAATGCTATAGATTATTTATCCTTTGAAACACAGAATTGTACAGGAGCAACCGTTAATTTTTGTCTTAACTACGGTGGGAAAGCGGAAATTGTCGACGCGTGCAAAGCAATTGCTATTGAAATAAATGATAACGCTTTGAAAATACAAGATATCAATGAAACAACTTTTACCCAGTACCTTTATACCGATTTGCCACCTGTAGATTTTCTAGTGCGTACAAGCGGAGAAACTCGTATCAGTAATTTTATGCTGTGGCAGCTTGCTTACTCGGAAATGTATTTTACTGATGTTCTTTTTCCTGATTTTGATGAGAATTGTTTTAATGAAGCACTCAGAGCTTATCAATGCCGCAGCCGTCGTTTTGGCGGAGATTCTCTCAAATAAGAGAGTTTTCAATAAATGTCATTGATTCATTACAGTTTAAAATGGAAAGGAGAGATTGGTTTTGAAAAAAGAAATGTGCGCCGGTTCTCCGAATAAAAATTCCAGCGCAAAAATTCAAATCAGACTAATGGTGGAATTAAAATGACAAAGGATGAAGTTAAGACAAAGGATGTGAGCCTGGTCTTAGAAGGTGGAGCACTTCGAGGCTTATTTACGGCCGGAGTATTGGACTATTTTATGGAACAAGGGTTGAAATTTCCCTATGTAGTTGGAGTATCTGCAGGAGCCTGCAATTTGCTGGGATATGCCGCACATCAAGTTGGCTATACGAAAGACTGTATGATTCAAAGAGATGCTAAAAATCAGTATTTTGGTATAAATCAACTGTTACATGCTAAAACCATAATCAATTTAGACCGTATTTTTTATGAGTATCCATACAATCAGCTTCCCTTTAATTTTAAAGCATTTTTTAATTCCGGAATCAAGACGGAATTCGTTGTTACAAATTGCGTTACCGGAAAGGCGGAATATCTTCATGAAAACAGCGATGAACATCGACTTGGTACTTTGGGCAAAGCCTCCGCCAGTGTACCGTTATTTACCAAAATGGTAGAACTGGATAAGAAGAAGTATCTGGATGGAGGCTTAACAGACTCCATACCCATCGAGCGTGCAATTACCCAGGGCTTCTCTAAAAATGTGGTTATTTTAACCCGCAGTCGTGGCAATGCCCCGACCATGAATTACTATCAGAGAATATTGTATCAGACATTTTACAAGGATTTTCCACAATTGCTTGAAGCAATATTGAACCGGCCGGCAATGTATCAAAGCCAGCTTGCATTATTAGACTCGCTTCAAGAAGATGGAAAAGTATTTGTAATACGCCCCAAACTTCCCGAAATCAAACGATTTGAAACAGACCCTGATACGCTGGAAGCGTATTATCAACACGGCTTACAGATTGCAAAATCGTGCTGGAAAGAACTGCAAACCTATCTATTTCATTCTACTCCAACTCCCCAATTAACAGAAAGCGGAACTTAATGTTGGTTAGATGAATGTATATTTTGTAAAGGAGAATCTACTATGAATTTTAGTGATAAAGCAAAGGCCTTTGGATTTGATCAAGCAATTAAATATTTGGAAAAGGATCCGGTAACAAACATTCCTAAACTTGCAGGGCTGGTGGATCGTTTTCTTCCAAAAGAGGAATTTGCACAGCAGCGTAAGGCTGTTATGTCGGCAATTGAAAAAAAAGACAATTGGTATCAGCTAATTATGAAAATGTATGAGTTGGACGCAGGTACAAGAATTACCTTCTTCCGCAATTTCATCCTGAATGAGAATTTCTTTGGTTGGCCCGAACAGGAGAAAAACCGTGAAAAATATGGCTGTAATATTCCCTGGGCTATCCTATTGGACCCTACTTCCGCATGCAATCTAAAATGCACTGGATGCTGGGCAGCTGAATATGGGCATAAACTCAATCTTTCTTTTGAGGATATAGACTCCATTATTGAGCAAGGCAAGGCATTGGGTACATATCTCTATATCTATACCGGAGGTGAACCTTTGGTTCGGAAACAGGATTTAATACGCTTATGTGAAAAACACGCTGACTGTATGTTTTTGTGCTTTACAAACTCGACGCTGATTGATGAAGATTTTTGTAAGGAACTGCTGCGAGTAAAAAACTTCATACCTTCAATTAGTTTAGAAGGCTTTGAGGAGGCAAATGACAGTCGCCGCGGAGATGGGGTTTACTCTAAGGTAATGCATGCCATGCAGCTGCTTAAAGATCACAAGCTGCCATTTGGGGTTTCCGTTTGCTATACCAGCGTCAACTGGAATGATGTTACCAGTGAGGAATTCTATGACAAGATCATAGATATGGGAGCTCTTTTTGTATGGTTTTTTCATTATATGCCAGTAGGAAAGGGTGCGGTTTCTGAACTGATGGTCACTCCTGAGCAGCGTATAGAACTATGCAAGCGTATCAGGGAATTTCGTAAAACTAAAGCTATCTTTGCCATGGATTTTCAAAACGATGCACAATATGTTGGTGGCTGCATTGCAGGTGGGCGACGCTATCTTCATATCAATGCTGCGGGAGATGTTGATCCCTGCGTATTTATCCATTATTCCAATGCTAATATTCATAATTGCACCTTGCTGGAAGCTCTACAATCCCCTATTTTTATGGCCTACCATGACGGTCAGCCCTTCAATGAGAATATGCTGCGCCCCTGTCCGATGTTAGAAAATCCCCAGCTTCTGCCTGAAATAGTTAAAAAGACAGGAGCACACTCAACGGATCCTCAATCACCGGAAAGCGCGGAGGAACTGTGTGCCCGGACGATAGGTTATGCTGAGCACTGGACTCCGGAAGCTGAACAGCTTTGGCATGCTGGTACTTCCTGTGCGGGTTGTTCACAGTGTGGGGGTGAAAGGGGTTGATGATATGTCTTATCAGATTATAACGGATGCTACGGCCGATATGGATTGGAGTCTATGGGACGTATGCGTAATTCCAATGGAAGTACGTCTCAACAATCTTACCTATATTTATGGACCCAATGGTACGATCGGCATCCCTGATTTCTATAAGGCACAACAATCAGGCGCAGAAACCAGTACATCACAGATTTCCCCCTATGAATTTAACCGGGTATTTGAAAAGTATTTGTCGCAGGGAACGGACATTTTATATTTGGGATTCTCCTCCAGTATGTCCGGAACATTTCAGAATTCCTGTTTAACTGTTGATGAATTAATGAAACAGTATCCAGAAAGACGCATCATATGTATTGACACGCTGGCTGCCTCCGTGATGGAAGGATATCTTGTATATGAAGCTGCCAGAAAAAAAGCAGAGGGAATTGCCTTAGAAGATCTTGCAGATTGGGTAAAGGCATTGCGAAAACAAGCCTGCTGTCGATTTGTAGTAGACGATTTGAATACACTGAAACGAGGAGGCCGTATCTCATCGGCAAACGCTTTTATAGGTACGACCCTCCAGATCAGACCAATTTTAGATATAAATGAAAACGGTTGTTTGCAAATGATTGGGAAAGAGCATGGGAGAAAAAAATCAATCAACGGCTTATTAAACTACTATCATACCAAGAGCAAGAAATCTACTGATGGGGTTGTTGTTATTGGACACGGAAATTGCCTGAAAGATGCAGAAACACTCAGAGAAGCTATTCAAGAACAATATCCGAATACAGAAGTTATCATCACTCATATTGGTCCCGTAATAGGAGCGCATACAGGCGCGGGTATGTTATCAATTGCCTTTTGTTGATCGAATGCCTAAAGACTTGTCTAATTATTTGAGTAAATTTACAAGCAAATAATCTCTTTATCCCGTTGTCTGCCCGTATTTGGCAGATAGCGGGCTGCTTTTAAAAGCAGTCAAGAAAGGATACTGTAATCCATGTATGACGATATATAAACGATTGGCTCCATTCCACTCTATGATTATGGCTTGATAGCAATAGGAACGCGCTTTGAACATAAACCTTTTTATAAAAGGAGAACGTATAAATGACAATAAATCAAAAAAAGAATTTTATTATGAATATTATATATATCACTTTAATTGTAGTTATTGTATATATCTTTATTAAACATGTTCTTATTCTGGTAATGCCTTTTATAATCGGTTTCTTAGTAGCCCTGTTATTAAGACCAGTAATAAACTTGGTGTCCGATAAATTTCATCTTCCGAATAAAATTGCTGCAGTGGCCTTGGTTTTATTATCTTATGTCGGGGTAAGTTCGCTGATATCGTGGGTTGGCATGCGTTTTGTTATTTTAATAAAGAACAGTATTGTTAGGCTTCCGGAGACATATGCGTTTCAAATTGAACCTGCAATTGGTGATATTTTTGAAAATATTGAAAAAGCTTCTGCCAAACTTGATCCCACGATGGTTCAAGTGATACAAGATATAGCTGCTTCTATATCTCAATCAACAGGTTCTGTTATTACCAAAGTTTCTTCAACTGTAATTGAGTTTATTTCTTCTTCCGTATCATTTTTGCCGAGTTTATTTTTAGGAATTGTATTTGCAGTCATTTCCTCTTTGTTTTTTGCAATTGATTACAATAAGATAACTTCTTATATTTCAAATAGACTACCCTCCAAAAATACTAGTCTTATAACTGAATTAAAAGTATTGGCAACTGGAATCGGCTTTAAGTATGTGAAAGCATATACCATATTAATGATAGTCACATTTGTGGAGCTAGCCTTGGGCCTGCTTCTCCTGAGAGTGAACAGAGCGATTGAGGTTGCCGCATTGATTGCCATAATCGACTTCCTCCCAGTACTTGGTACAGGTGGAGTTGTTATCCCATGGATTTTTATTGAGCTTATTCAGGGCAACTTTCCCTTTGCGTTGGGATTAACGGCATTATATCTTCTCATAACAGTTGTCCGTAATATATTAGAGCCTAAACTGATAGGAGAGCAGATAGGACTGCACCCCCTTATTATGCTGATAAGTATGTATGTTGGGGGCAAAATCTTTGGATTTGTAGGATTTATCGCCCTGCCTGTTACTATTGTTGTTATAAAGTATCTTTATGACAATGATAAAATTCACATATTCAAACAGGATAAAGACCTGTGAAGCAGCTATGAAAAGGCATTGGAATTCTAGATTTTATCAGCAATTTGAAAATGTGAGGAGATAGTCTCTTCCCTAAACGCTATACTATAAAACGAATTTTTCAAAGGAGGACTTAAAAAATAATATGCTGGACTTTATTTCCATACCAATGGGATTTATTTTAAAATTTATATATGATAATCTGGCATTTCAAAATTATGGAATTGCAATTGTACTCTTTACTGTAGGTGTAAAGTCACTGTTACTTCCCATGACAATCAAACAGGTACAATCCACCTCCAAAATAAGCGAGATTCAGCCGCAAGTACAAGAAATACAAAAGAAATACAGCGACGACAAAGAAAAGCAAGGTGCAGAAATGATTAAGTTGTACAAAGAAAACAAAGTAGATCCAGCAGGAGGCTGTCTTCCTCTTTTGATCCAGATGCCGATTTTGTTTTCTCTGTATTATGTAATTTCTCAGCCTTTAAAGTATATGGTCGGAAAATCCCCTGAGATAATCGCAGAACTTTATGGGCTGATACCACATGGGGCTGGAAATATTAACAATATGAAAGATCTGAGCATCATTACTTATTTTAGCAGCCACCCGGAACAGCTTTCGCAAGTATCTCACCTGTTAAAACCAGAGGATTTGCTGAATATGAGCTTTTTAGGGATCAATTTGGGGGATGTGCCTAGTTGGAATCCTGTCAATTATATTACCCCCGGTACAGATATACATAGCTATCTTCTACTGTTGATCCCGATATTGTCGGGACTTACATCTTATATTTCTATGAAATATTCTACGAAGAACACTATAAAAGCAAGCGGAGCAGAGATACAAACCGCTATACAGAATAATATGGCTTTACTTTCCCCCATCATAAGTGGGGTAATCGCTTTTACAGTTCCTGCCGGACTGGGACTGTATTGGATTATAGGTAATATCTATCAGTTTTTACAACAAGTATTTCTTGATATTTTTATACTAAAAAAATCCAGATAGCCCCTACCACCTATCTTTGTGTCCCAATTAAAACTTTTCTATATATAAAATCCTCCAGTAAAGATTGTTTACAATTCATCGGCAATCGTTTGGCTATGCACAAAGCAATTATGATTTTTGTAAACATCCTTATTGGAGGATTCTAAGAGGGACTACTCATTTTTATGGAGTTAGTAAAACGTATTGGTATTTTTACCTTTCACATCCCTTTTTACATTCTTATTTATAAAGTTCTACTAACTTTAACAGATGTTCATAACGTTCCATAGCAGCTTTTTCAGAATCACTAAATAGTTGTTCTGCACGATCAGGGAATGAACGTTGTAAACGGCTGTAACGAGTTTCGTTATTTAAGAATTCTTGGTAAGTTCCATCTCCTGGCTTAGAAGTCAATGTAAATGGATTCTTTCCTTCTGCTTTAAGAGCAGGATTGAAAGAGAATAGGTTCCAATATCCAGCTTTAACAGCAGCTTTCATTTCATTCTGGCAGTGGTTCATACCACCCTTGATTCCGTGAAGTTCACAAGGTGCATATCCAATGATTAAGGATGGTCCGTTATAAGCTTCTGCTTCAGCAATAACCTTAACAGTCTGAGCTGGGTTAGCACCAAGAGCAACCTGTGCTACATATACATAGCCATAGCTCATAGCGATTTCAGCAAGGCTCTTCTTTCCAATCTCTTTACCGGCAGCAGCGAACTGACAAACTTCACCGATATTAGATGCTTTCGAAGCCTGTCCACCTGTATTAGAGTACATTTCTGTATCGAATACCATAATATTTACATTCTCTCCGGAAGCAAGTACATGGTCAAGTCCACCGAATCCGATATCATATGCCCATCCATCACCACCAAGAATCCATACGGATTTTTTAGCAAGGTATTGTTTCTTTTCAAGAACTTCATTAGAAAGTTCACATCCAGCAGAAGCAGCTTTTTCAAGTTCAGCAATTACGCAATCTGTAGCCGGTGTGTTTTCTGTAGTATTTTCTTTTGTTTCAACAAACTTAGCTATAGCAGCTTTTAATTCAGCAGATGCTTTTTCAGAAGCAGCAATCTTCTCAAGTTTGGCAATAACCTGCTCACGAAGAGTCTTCTGTCCAAGATACATACCAAATCCATGCTCTGCATTGTCTTCGAATAAGGAGTTAGCCCATGCTGGACCCTTCTTGGAATCTTTATTTACTGTATATGGACAAGTTGCAGCAGGACCGCCCCAGATAGAAGAACATCCTGTAGCATTGGAAATATACATTTTCTCACCAAACAGCTGTGTAATTAAACGAGCATAAGATGTTTCCGCACATCCTGCGCAGCTTCCTGAGAACTCAAGAAGTGGTTGATTAAACTGAGATCCCTTAACTGTTGTATCCGCTGGCATTCCTGGCTTCTTACCTACATTAGCAACTAAGTAGTCAAATACTGGTTGTTCTTCTGCCTGAGATTCTTGAGGAACCATCTTAATAGAATTGGTAGGACATACGGTTATACATTCACCACATCCCATACAATCTAAAGGAGTTACGCTCATTGTGTATTTGTATTCGCCAGCCTTAGGCTTTGTATCAGCAAGTTTAATGTTAGAAGGAGCTGCCTTTACTTCGTCTTCACTTAACATAAATGGACGAATAGTAGCATGTGAGCATACAAATGCACATTGGTTACATTGGATACATGTTGCTGGATCCCATTCTGGTACAGATACAGCGATACCACGTTTTTCATATGCGGAAGCACCTACTTCAAACTGTCCGTCTATATGATCTGCAAATGCAGATACAGGCAGGTTATCACCATCCATTAAGTTAATAGGATTCATAAGGCCCTTAACCATCTTAACTGTTTTTGAAAGACCTGTAATTTCAGCTTCTGGAGCATCTGCTTCTGGATTAGACCAAGAAGCTGGAACTTCAACTTTATGAATAGCATCTACACCAGCATCAATTGCTTTGTAGTTCATTTCTACTACTGCATCACCTTTTTTACCATAAGATTTCTTAGCAGCAGCTTTCATATACTCAATAGCTTTTTCAATTGGCATAACATTTGCTAATTTAAAGAATGCAGATTGAAGAATTGTATTAGTACGTTTACCCATACCAATTTCAATTGCTTTATCAATAGCGTCGATTGTATATAACTGAATGTTGTTATCAGCGATATATTTCTTAGCTGCAGCATTCAATTTAGAGCTTAATTCCTCATCTGACCATTGACAGTTAATCATAAAGATTCCGCCTGGTTTCACATCCTGAACCATCTTATATCCTTTAACAACATAGGATGGATTATGACATGCCACAAAGTCAGCCTGATTTATATAATATGGGCTCTTGATTGGTTTGTCACCAAAACGAAGGTGAGAAATTGTAACACCGCCGGTTTTCTTAGAGTCATATTGGAAATATGCCTGGATATATTTATCTGTATGGTCACCAAGTATCTTAGTAGAGTTCTTATTAGCGCCTACTGTACCATCACCGCCAAGACCCCAGAACTTGCACTCAACAGTACCTGCTGCAGATGTAATAGGAGCTGGTTTTACTTCTGGTAAGCTTAAGTTTGTAACATCATCTATGATACCGATGGTAAAACGTGATTTTGGAGCATCTTTTTGTAATTCTGTATATACCGCAAAGATAGATGAAGGTGGTGTATCCTTGGAACCAAGTCCATAGCGTCCACCGGTAAGGATAACATCATTCATACCTGCTTCACGAAGAGTTACAGCAACATCAAGGTATAAAGGATCGCCTAATGCGCCTGGCTCTTTTGTACGGTCAAGCACAGCGATTTTTTTAGCTGTCTTAGGCAGTACCTTAATAAGGCTGTCAGATACCCAAGGACGATATAAACGAACTTTAACAAGTCCGACTTTTTCGCCTTTTGCTGTTAAATAATCGATAACTTCTTCCGCTACATCACAAACAGATCCCATAGCGATGATGACACGGTCAGCATCCGGAGCTCCGTAGTAGTTGAATAAATCATAATCTGTACCAAGTTTTTCATTGATCTTAGCCATGTATTTTTCAACAACAGCAGGTAAATCATTGTATGCTGTGTTACATGCTTCACGATGTTGGAAGAAAACGTCTCCATTTTCATGAGAACCACGCATAGCAGGACGTTCTGGATTTAGTGCATGTTCGCGGAAAGCTTTAACAGCATCCATATTGCACATTCCTTTTAAATCTTCAAAATCCCATTTTTCTATTTTTTGAATTTCATGGGAAGTACGGAATCCATCAAAGAAATTGATAAATGGAACTTTTCCTTCGATTGTTGCAAGATGTGCAACCGGGCTTAAGTCCATAACTTCTTGTGGGTTTGATTCAGCTAACATAGCGAAACCTGTCTGACGACAAGCATATACGTCACTATGGTCACCAAAGATGTTAAGAGAATGTGTAGCTACTGTACGCGCAGATACATCGAATACACATGGAAGTTGCTCACCAGCAATCTTGTACATATTAGGGATCATTAAAAGAAGCCCCTGAGAAGCTGTAAATGTAGTAGTAATTGCACCTGCAGCAAGAGAACCATGAACTGTTCCTGCCGCACCTGCTTCGGACTGCATTTCAACAACCTTTACCTGGTTACCGAAAATATTCTCCAATCCTGCAGCAGACCACTGGTCAACAACATCGGCCATTGGACTTGAGGGTGTAATAGGATAAATAGCTGCAACATCTGTAAACGCATAGGCTACATGAGCTGCGGCTGTATTACCATCCATTGATTGTTTAGCTCTAGTCATTTAAAATTTCCTCCTTTTTGATTCACAGTCGTCAAAATTCCCTGTTAATCGACAATAATTTTATCATTTATTTAAAAATTTGTAAAGGTCTGCAAGCTTTAATTAGTTATAAAATTGTCAATGTATTATTGTAAGAATTGCAGTTAGATAATGAAGATTTTTCCTTAATCTCCTTATCCGTTCATCTTCTACATTTAGCTTTTTATAGGGAGAATTAAAAAGAGGAAGCTGATAAATGATAAATTTAGTTAAATTAGAATTGTATAAACCTAGTATTAATGCGGCCTGACGATGACAACGAGCTTTTACACTCATTATCCGCCTATGTAAAAGGAGCTCTATACGAGCTCCTATTTTTTCTTTATATTGTCCAGGATATCATTGGTCTTATCCAAAACATCTTCTTTTATCTCATCTAGCTTATTTCCAATATTTCCTTTAATTGTCTGCATCTTTCCTTCAAACTCTAATTCATCGTCATCAAATACCTTACCTAATGATTCTTTTACTTTTCCCATAACTTTATCTTTTTCATTCTTAATATTATTTTCCACTAGCTGACCTCCGTCTAAGTTACCGGAAATACGTTCATATTGCCGGTTTGTTTACATAAGTTATCATTTTTCTATATACCTACATGTTCTAATATCTGTAGCAATAATAATATGTGTATAATTTTTCTAATTTATTCTGATAATTATGTTATCTTAACCGTATTACAAATAATTATATGTCGGCAGTATGGTTTTAAATATATTTTTATATAAATTACTCCACTAATTCCCATAAAATTTCTGAAATATCCCCGTTTAAGATATAATCAGCCATATGGTCACTTGGAGTGCAGTCCTTGTTTATAAGAATTAGTTTATCTCCCTTATAATACTGTAACAGCCCTGCCGCAGGATATACCACTAAAGAAGTTCCCCCTACAATTAATACCTCTGCATTTTTAATGGCATTAATTGCATTTCTATAGACATTTTCATCAATGGGTTCCTCATATAGGACCACATCAAATCGAATTGTACCGCCGCAATCTTCGCATTTTGGCACACCCTCCCCATGAAATGCATATTCGGAGGAATATTTCTTTCCGCATTTTATACAATAGAATCTAGTAGCGTTCCCATGGAATTCAATGACATGTTTCGAACCGGCAAGCTGATGGAGTCCGTCAATATTTTGTGTAACAATGGCTTTTAACTTACCGGATTCTTCTAACTTAACCAATGCTTTATGTGCATTATTTGGCTGTGCCTCCGGATAATACAGATTATTTCTAAAGTAATCATAGAATTCCTTGGTATGTTCTGTAAAGAAAGTGTGACTTAACATATACTCCGGTGAATAATCCATGCCCGTTGCTTTGTTATACAAACCAGTGGCTGATCGAAAATCCGGAATATTGGAGGCTGTTGATACCCCTGCTCCTCCAAAGAATACAATATGATTACTTTCTCTTATTATCTCTTTTACCTTATGAAAAGTTTCCTTATTCATGGCATTTACCTCCTTATTAGCAGAATCACTTGTACTAATATATAATTATATCACATCCAATAAATAAAAGCCCAAACCTTATTAATGTGTTTGAGCTTTTATTATTTCCTATTAAATTTCTTATTAATTAAACCCTATTAAGACTCTAAACAGTTCATACCAGAACAGCACAAATATTCTCCCGGCTTTGGTGTGTGTATTCACAAGGCCGCCTAATACCGTATAACGCAGCTTTTTGTATACTTCAGGTCTTTTCTCTTTCATATACTCCCAAAGTGCCGCTTTTTTGCGCAAATGTTCCGCCGTTCCCCCGCGAATAAGCAGCACAGAGGAGACCAAGGTAACAATTTCCAAATAATTAAGCATATAGCGCCGCATTTTAGGTGGAACATTGGTAAAATCAGCTTTATCAATCATAAGTTTATTTACGCGTAACTGTTGGTCTATGCGCTTTATCATCACTTTTTCGTTTACGGACTGGTCATTTCTTCCGATATAATAGCGGTATAAATTTACGTTCAAATAGTACATGCTTTTTACATCCGTAAATGGAATGAACACATACAGATTATCAACGTAAAAAGTATGTTCAGGTAAGCGGAAGGAGCAGCGTTTCAAAATTTCAGTCCGGTATATGAGTGAATGCATAAGCATATAACGTCCTTTTTTAAAGCGCCCCATATCATTCCACGAAAATTCCTCTCCTTTTTGTTAGTTTTTTCTGTTCCATGTTATACCTAAGGATGAATAAAAGTTCAAGCAAATTAGTGTTTTAACTTTTACAGAAAAGTTAATAAATGGATAACTACTAAATCGGTAACTTAGTACGAACCTCTCTCATAAAATAATTTTAATGACACATCTAGGGTATGCATAATGAATTATATAATATTTAAAATCATTGAGTCCTTGATATTTGTAATTGCACTATCTACCGATGCATTTATCGCAAGTTTAGCCTATGGCAGTAACAAAATAAAAATTCCCATGATTTCAGCTCACGTAATCTCGTTCTTATGTACTGTTGTATTAGGAATTTCTCTTTTGCTTGGTACTTTTCTTAAACCATATATACCTAGTGTTATACTGCATCTGGTCTCCTTCGGTATCTTATTTATTTTAGGCATCATCAAGCTGCTGGATAATATAATAAAATCTATAATTGATAAACATACCATAATAGATAAACAAATCAAATTCCATCTGCTCAATCTAAATTTCATTTTAAATATCTATGCTAATCCGAAAGAAGCCGATATCGATGATTCGAAAATACTATCACCAAAAGAGGCCTTGTCTCTTGCTATTGCTTTGTCCATTGACAGTTTGGTAGCAGGTGTTGGTGCGGCATTAGCAAATGTGAGCATCTTAGCTGTATTAATATCATCTTTGCTATTTAGCTTACTAGCCGTAAAATTAGGAGAGTATCTGGGGAATAAGCTAAGTGACAAAGTACCTTTCCGCTTATCCTGGCTAAGCGGTATCATATTAATTTCTCTGGCTTTTCTAAGATTATTCAACTAATCAAAAATCAGCACCCTGTCTGCCTTATTGGTATATTAGGTTGCTGATTTTATTATTTATTGGATCGACTTAAACTTGTCTTTTCTTCAACTTCTTTTATCGTCATAACAAATCCATAACTATAGGTCTTGAAGTTATATTTTACTCATCTTATTATACACCTCATTTCTTATTATGTCTTTAAAGTATAAATAAAGTTTACAGTCAAGTACTTTTAGGCGATTTTTCTTGAGAATTATAATTTTTCAACTGGCATGGTTTGCACCTGCCATACAACACCGTACTCTGCCACAGATGTGCTATCTCTGTCAATTGTATCTCAACTATTCTCAAAGACACTATTATCTGTAAACCAGATTGACTATTACTGCAAAGATAGTATAATTAATTTATCGATGGAAAAATGTCGAATTGTAGGATAAAATATCCACATTGGGAGAGGGTGAATTTATGACATCTATACGAAAAAAACTGACCATTTATACGTTACTTCTTGTTTTTATACCATTTCTAATATCAAATATAACTAGTGCATATTATTTGAATTTGAATTATGGTGAAGAATTAGAGAAAAGAAATACAGAATTAGCTGGTTCTCTTTCGGAGCAAGTAAGCGCATTTATTGACAAAGGATACTCCATTACAGAGCAAATGACGTTTAATAATGACGTAAAAGGATTTATACCGGATAAACAAAAGCAAGTATTACTTGATGTGTTTGATAAGCATCCCTATTTTGACTTATTATACATTCAGGGGACAGATGGAATGCAGACCGCCAGAACAACAGGTGAATTAGGGGACCGTTCAGGAAGATGGTGGTTTATAAAGACCATAGAAGAAAAGACCTCTTTTGTAAGTAAATCTTACTACTCTGTTAACGGTAATGTTCCGGTTACAACCATAGCTATGCCTATCTATGACAATAATGAGAAACTTATAGGTGTAATGGGAGCTGACATAAAATTAGATGCTCTTCAGCAGCAAATCAAAAAGTATAGTGAAGGAAGCAAATATGCGTTTATAGTTGACGGAGATGGTGTTGTTATTGCACATCCTGATTCCGTACAGTTGTCAGAACTATACAATTATGTAACAATGAAAAAGACAGTATTACAAACAGACTCCAGTGGTAATGTTATCAATGACGAAAATGGTAACCCTCTTACGCAAGAAGTGGATTTTCAAGTACCTGATACTCTGAATCAGATAATAAAATCAGCATTAAACGGAGAAAATGGGTTTACGACTTATAAAAACAATGAAGGGGTAAAGGTAATAAGTGCATATCAATCCATAGCTCTTCCGGGAGAATCAGATAATTGGGCAGTAGTTACTATTGAAAATCAAAAAGATGCTACAATGTTCATTAGCAACAATCAGAAATTCACTATTCTAATAGGTGCCATCTCCTTGGCATTAGCATTTTTTCTTATAAGAGTAATAGCAAATAAAATAGCAGATCCTATCATAAAGTCTTCAGAGTATTTACAACAAATTGCCAGTGGTAACTTTGTTCTTGATGTAAATAAGAAATATATATCAAGGAATGATGAGATTGGTATTATTGCTAATGGTATTCAGAATATGAAGGAATCTCTGAAGAATTTGGTGATTGGAATTTCTAATGAATCCAAAACTATCGAAGATAGCGTTGCAAAGGTATTCTCTAATTTGGGCCAGTTAAATGAAAATTTGGAAAGTGTATCAGCCACTACACAAGAGCTTGCTGCCAGTACGGAAGAGAGTGCCGCCACTACAGAACAAATGTCAGCCACCTCCCAGCAAATAAAAGATGCCGCTAATTCCATTGCAACGAATTCTCAAAAAGGTACCTTAGCTGCAAAGAATATTAGTGAAAGAGCAGAAGAGACAAAAGAAAATGTTAACACATCACAGGAAAAAACCTTTACTGTATTAGAAGACACAAAACAAGTACTGGAGGATGCAATAGAAGAATCAAAGATTGTAGAGCAAATCAATGTTTTGACAGATTCTATCATGAGCATAACCCAGCAAACAAATCTATTGTCATTGAATGCTTCTATTGAGGCTGCCAGAGCCGGAGAAGCAGGCCGGGGATTTTCCGTTGTGGCAGAAGAAATCAGCAAACTTGCAGAACAGTCTAGAAATGCAGTTATGGATATACAGAATGTAACAGATAGGGTAATGACATCGGTGAATAATTTGTCGGAAAGTTCAGGTTCTCTGCTAAACTTTGTATCAACCAGTGTTACCCATGATTATAAGGATATGTTAGATGTTGCAGATAAATATAATGAAGATGCTAAATTTGTGGAAGAGCTTGTTTCTGATTTTAGTGCAACTGCAGAGGAATTATTGGCCTCCATTGAAGATATGACATCGGCAATTGATGGTGTAGCTTATGTAGCAAGTGAAAGTGCCAGCGGTACAACAGATATTGCAGGCAGAGTCTCAGAGGCTAATCTACAGTCCAATGATGTTATGAAACAAGTCAAAAGTACAAAAGAAAGTGCAGATCATCTAAAAAATGCAATTTCAAAATTTCGAACGAATTAAGAGTGAAACATAATCTTAGAATTACCAAGGGGTATCGCAAAATCACTAAAATATAGTGGCGGAGCGACACCCTCGTTCTATGCAGGTAAAAAAATAGAAAATATCCTGTTGTGGGGTCTGTTTATAGTTTTGTGTAAACACATGTTACAGAATATCTCATTTTGTGCTTAATGATAATACTCAAAAATCCATGAAATGCGGTCAAGTCAAGTGAACCTTTACGGCAATTCATGGATTTATTAAAATAATTAAAGAACCAAAAATCTAAAACACAGAATTTGAAACCGTCTCCTGTTGTGTGATTTTTTCCTTTTTAAGTACACTTTAATAAGCCTTGATTTTACTCTATTTTCTATGATGTTTTCAGCGAGAACAGATAATTTTCTATCTGTTCATTTTGTATCTTTATATGGAGTTTATTTATGTTGAGAGGATTAAAATCTAATCCCATACTAGTTATATACTTTCCGAATCTCCGTATAACCATCTTTTTCAAGATTTTCAACTTGAAATTTAACATTCTTATTTAGTGGCTGAACCAAAACTATATTTCCGCTTTCTCTTAATCTGGTTGCTTCTTCAAATATTTCAATTATCTTTTCAGAGCAAAGATTTTTATCAACTAAAATGGCGATTCTCTTTTTCTTCCTATAGTTATCCCATTTTACATTATCCTTTAAGATTGTTATAATTCGCTCAAATCCGATGGAAAATCCACATGCTGCAATGTTCTGACCACAGAATTTGCCTATCATTTCATCATAACGTCCACCACCTGCTATTGAGAAATTATATCCTATGATACTTATCTCGAAAATAGTACCCGTATAGTAGGACATTCCTCTTACTAATGCCGGATTATAAACTAATTTCACATCCTTGTTAATCATTTTTTTAACGCAGGCAATTATGGTATCTATGTTCTTTATAACCTGCGTGTCCACAAAATCCTTTGCTAAAAATTCGCAATACTCTGCACAACTACTTTCTTCATTCCTATTACTAAAAATAGAAATAAATTTTGACACTTTCTCAAAAGGATAACCTTTTAACAGTAATTCTTCTTTCACTTTGTCTGCCCCTAGTTTATCTATCTTGTCAAGAATTATGAACACTTCATCAAAATCTTCTTCACAAAATCCTGCATAGTCACCCATTGCTTTTAATATTCTTCTATCATTGATGTGCACTGTGAATTCAGAAATACCCACTTCTTTGAAAATGTTCGTTAACATTGTGGAAGTTGCAGCAATCAGTTCTATTTCAGCTAAAATTGTATTATCACCTAATATATCTAAATCGCACTGCATAAACTGACGGAATCTTCCTTTTTGTGGTTTATCTGCTCTGAATACATTACCTATTTGTAATGATTTAAAGGGCATAGTTAATTTGCTCATATTGTTTGCATAATATCTTGCCAATGGAACCGTCAAATCATAGCGCATTCCAGAGTCCGCTAGCTCCCACTTTCCGTCATCAAAGGCCCTTTTCAGTTCCTCTCCTCTTTTCATGATTTGAAACATTAATTTTTCATTCTCTCCACCTTGCTTACCTATTAAATTCTCAATATGTTCCACAATAGGTGTTTCTATTTGCGAAAAGCCATACAACTCATAGGTTTCTTTTATCATAGAGAGCACATATTCCCTTAATCTCATTTCTTCTGGTAATAAATCACACATACCTTTCACCGGTGTTTTGATAAATGCCATTATATTTTCCTCCTATTGAATTTTATATTTGTACTAAAAAAACCATCCAGGTTATACCCAAATGGCTGATTAATATATAAAGACATTACCTTTATCTAATAAGCATCTCATGGGCATAACCACTAGAACAAGCCCATGAATTTCATAGGCTAGCTTCTCCAGTAATTATGATGATGCATATTAGATAAATACATTATGTCTCCTCCAATTTACAATTTTATTATTTTGATAATACCTCATAATCAAGGATACGTCAAGGTAATTGCTTCAATCAAAAAGCTGTATGCAATATTGGCGACGTGACATTTAATCGTAGGATAAAAAGTTGTGCAGCGCCAGGTGTTTAACACCAGTCTTCACACAAAATCTGCTTTTCCAAGTATTCTATGAGAATGGAATACCATCACAGACGCAATCGATTAATACACGATTTTTGCCTTAATTCTCCTAACGCCAGCCGAAGAGGCTTCTTCCTTTAGTATTATGAATCTCCCCAACTCATTTGTATTGGATGCATGTGGTCCTCCACATATTTCTTTGGAATAACCAGGAACCGTATAAACTTTAACTCTATCACCATACTTATTATCAAATATTCCAATTGCATTTGATTCTCTAGCTTCACCCAATGTCATTTCCTCGCATATAACATCAATACTTTTATCGATGGCTTCGTTTACAATCCTTGATACTTCATTTAGTTCATCTGCAGTTACTTTTCTGTCAAAAGAGAAATCAAATCGTAATCTTTCTTCCGTTATATTACTGCCCCTTTGAAATATTCCATCACCTAACACTTCTCTTAATGCACCATTCAAAAGATGAGTAGCTGTATGCTGTCTCGCTGTCTGGATACTGGTATCAGCAAGGCCACCTTTAAATTTTCCTTCTGCTCCTTGTCTTGACTTCTCCTGATGCTCTTTAAATCTTTTCTCAAAACCTGCAATATCCACCTCTACTCCCCGCTCAATGGCTAATTCCATTGTAAATTCAATGGGAAATCCAAAAGTATCATATAATCTGAAAGCAAGTTCACCACTTAATAATTCATTTTCTTTTAATAGGGAAAAATATTGTTCTGCCTTTCTTAATCCTGAGTCAAGAGTTTTTCTGAATAAAGAATACTCTTTTTCTATTTGTTCTAAGATAAAGTTATGGTTTTCTTCAAGTTCATTATATACATCTTTGTATTGTTGTATTATTACCCTTGCTAAGTCACAAAGAATGTTGTTACTAATTCCAAGCTTTTTTATTAATCTTATCGCTCTTCTAATTAATCTTCTTAAAATATAACCTTGTTCTGTATTAGAAGGAGTTATTTTCTTAGAATCACCAAGTATAAATGTGATTGCCCTGGAATGTTCACAAGTTATACGGAATTCCTTTTTCGTTTCCTCCGAATATGCTATATCTGTTAAACTTTTAAGTTTACTCATTACCGGTATAAATAATTCAGTATCATATACATTATCTTTACCATTTATAATCGTCAAAACTCGTTCCATTCCCATTCCAGTATCCACGTTTTTATTTAGCAACGGTTTATAAGAACCATCGCTATCCTTGTTATACTCCATGAAAACATTATTCCATATTTCAATATATTTACCACAGTGGCAGGAGGGTCCACAAGCCTTACAGCAAGGCTTTTTCCCCGTATCGTAAAATATTTCAGTATCCGGACCACAAGGTCCTGTTAAACCTACTGGGCCCCACCAATTTTCATCTCTGCCATAAAAAAATATTTGATCATCTGCTAATCCCTTGGATTTCCACATATTGGCCGTTTTATCATCTCTGGGAATTATTTCATCACCACTAAAAACGGTAACTGCAATTCGCTCCATAGGAATTTGCAAAATAGTTGTTAAAAACTCAAAGCTTAACGAGATAGACTCTTCTTTAAAATAATCTCCCAGAGACCAATTCCCAAGCATTTCAAAAAATGTAAGGTGAGTATCGTCACCGACCTCATCAATATCACCTGTTCTTACACATTTTTGAACATTAACCAAACGTTTACCTTGTGGATGCTTCTCACCTAATAAATAAGGGACTAGCGGATGCATACCAGCTGTGGTAAATAGGACTGTAGGATCGTTATCTGGTAGCAGTGAAGCTGAGGCGATTTCAAAATGCCCTCTCTCCTTAAAAAAATCAACATACATTCTTCTTAACTCTTT
Organism: Anaerocolumna sp.; assembly: GCF_032079385.1. Lineage (NCBI taxonomy): Bacteria > Bacillati > Bacillota > Clostridia > Lachnospirales > Lachnospiraceae > Anaerocolumna > Anaerocolumna sp. Next base: position 13,030 of record NZ_DAMAUC010000025.1, on the reverse strand, counting down.
TGCCGTCATTGTAATACTCCTTTCCTTATAAAATTTTATAATAAAAAAAAGCCCTAAGCTGATTAATTCAGCTTAGGGCGAACTATTATGTCCGTGTTACCACCTAAATTCAAGGATAGACCTGCACTCAGTTAGTACGGGGTAATTACATTTACCCGATACCAATTTCCTTTTAACGGTGGAAATTCCGATGAAGTCTACTTAGATTTCTCTGTTCGGTTCATAGCTCCGAGACTGCTTCCACGCTACCTTCGTAAAGATTCGCACCACCATCTTCTCTCTGTAACTCTATTAACGTTTACTATTTCTCTTCATAGCCTTTAAATATAAATTAAATGTAGGATATCATTATTTACACCATTTGTCAAATGAAAAAATTATTTTTAAATTCCTACTATGAAAATATTGTTTTTAATTTTCTACACCTTTATTAGAGTACTAAACTCAGTTGGTAATGTGTCACAAAAAATTACCGTCATGACACCTTTCTTCTGATCCCCCGTTAATGATTTAAGGACTCCTCTTTCAACCAATTCATCCAGTACCATTATTCTGTCAATGCTCCGGTTTTTGGGATTAAAAATGAATATCTACACATATTTAGATTTTGCAATCTATATTATTCTTATTTATATTTACTGGTAACAGAAAATATCTGCCAACCTGTTCCCAAGTTAAGTTCACAACTCCTATGAGGTAATGATTGATGGACGGATATCTATGCGTGAGCGTCATGGTTTAAGAGCCACTAAAAAAGGAGGTAACGTCAATGATTGAACTTGATGAATGCTGCGATGAGTGTATGATACTCTATGAATTTTGTAGACTGACTGATTGTCTCGTAAAAGACATTAAGCATCTTGAAGCGGAAATTGTACGAACACGTTATACTCTTAGCAACTATCTTGAGAAACCAGATTGTGAATTTCTAAGGAGTGATATTCTGGCAAACTTAGCAGGCCGTTATGTTGGCAATTCAGCGTACGACGCCTATATTAAGCTACTCTATAATAATCAGGATCCTATGGATTCTAAAGAGTGGGTTGATTTTATATCACAGTTAGCCCATGGTCATGATAATACGAAATACCTATAGTAACTTATAAGTGGTACTGTCTCCGTGAGGGTGGTTCTCATCCTCCGTGAGACTGGTACTAATTTACCGTGCAGATGGTACTACACAGTCGGAATATACAGCTTATGACTTGCTCCAGATGCACAGCTTCATTTTCAGTGATATTAATTCCTTTTCTTGATTCAGAAAGGATGTCTTTATATTCCTTTTGGGCAGGAATTGCATTATAGAAAGCTTTTTCAAGGGTGCAACGAGACAGTTTTTCACAACCGTTGCATACATAGGGAAATCTGTTAAGAAGTGGGCATACCTGTGGTTTATAAAGTACACAGTTAGTAATGCAATGCCGGCAGAAACGGCAGTATTTGTTGCAACCTGCACCACATACTTTACAGAGGTGTCGGATGTCACATTCAAAGCGGAGTAGACAGTTATTAGAGGGGCCACTGAAGGAGCCAGTCTTTTTGAAAACACGATGGATTTTAACTTCCTTTGAAATGGTTGTGCAGTCACGGTTAAGTTCACGACCAATTGCTTTAAATGACAGCCGGTCATTAAGTGAGTGTTCAATTGTCAATCTTTCGTCCTGGTTTAAGTGTTTTTGAATTGCCATAGAATTACCTCCATTTCTAAATGGGGGACATATCAGAGCAAGGGAAGTATATAGAAAGTATAACAGAATTATGAGAAATATTGAAAGACTAAAATCCACCTTGCCTTTTTGTAAGACTTAATTCTACTTTTTGAGAGGGGAAGGGTGGAAATTAAATTTTCAATTGAGGAAATATACAAAATAACATCCTTATCCAAGGGTGCTATTGACATACAAAAAAATATATATTATATTGAGTGAAAGGCCTGTATACTTAGTATTAGAGCACACAGGCCTTTAAAATTATCATAAAAAGCTATTTTACAGAAATTATTTCATACCCTCGTTCTATACAGGTAAAAAATGGAAAATATTCTAATCAAAACATACTTAATCTATTTCTCTAATATTTTTTACTTCATTAAATCCCATCTTGTATTTTCATTAAAATATCAAGAAATAATATATCATACTTTCCACCATTGCAAAAGCTCTTTATAAGTAAGTCCATCATAATAAAATATATCAATATCTACTCTAGTGTTTTTTCATTTCCTATATCTTGAATCAGTTTTCCAATTCACTAGTAATAGCAATTTCGTCATCACAAATAGCTATTTTTATCATAAGTATCCACTCTCTTACATTTTTCTAATCAATTATCCAATTCTTAAAACTAAAACTTCTATTTCTATATCCGCCCATTTTACCATTAATTTTCTGTAATGCACCTGCAAAGCTGACTAAAACTCCTTTTCATACTTTTTTATAAGTTATATTTGTTAAAAAAGGGATTTCTTAAGACATGTTTATTTGCATTTTTTTTATTCCTCTGTTCCATAAGAATTTGGATAAGAATATTAATAGTATAAGCCACGCAATTCCTATTATTAAATTTGCTAAAATTTCATTATGTTCCACTTCTCCTAATAGTGAGTTAACAGGCACATATACATAAAATCGGAATGGAAATAAATAAGTTAAATTTCTTATTGACTTAGGGAAAAATGATAATGGAATTAAACTTCCAGAGATAAACATACGGAGTGCTATTACTGTAGTCATAACACCGCGAATTCTTTCGATAAAAAAAGTAATTAGCCCCATATTATACCATAACATAAATTCTACACTTAGACCAATTAATGTTGACAGTAAAAATAATCCAATTTGAACTAATGTAAATCCTCTGAAAAAATACACAAATATGATTGCAGGGATAAATATAATTGAATACAAGCACATCCATGCTATGTACTGACACAAAATAGGATTTATGTAACTTATGGGGCGTACTAAATAATTAGAAATACCACCTTCAATTACGTCATTTTCAATGTTATTTGCTATATGAGTATAAGGATATGCATATAGTAGTAGACTTGTTAATAAATAATAGGTTATAAGATATTTTAAATCAATCGCATTGGATTTTGAAATATTTAACCATAAAAAGATGTACATTAACATTTGTATTGGTAAGTAAATAAGTTTTAAAAATAAACCTATTGGATATTTACGATATGCTTTTAAATGTACCCCTATTAATAATTTATATTTATCCATTAAGGCTTTCATATCTAGCAGTTCCTTTCTTCCAGACAATAGAGTTTATAATACTCCAAAAAATTAAATTGCATAATATTCCCATTGCTCCATAAATAAATGTCGTAAAATCTATTTTTTGAATAACAATTTCAGCAGAAAAAGTACTAAAAAAATAAAATGGTAATAATGTTTTAAATAAAATCTTTATTGTTTTTGGCATAATGATCATTGGATACTTATTAAAACCTGTAAGACAATCAGCTAGTTCAGATATAGCATCCATTTTCCCTAACCAAAATGCAGTATAACTAAGAACAAACCTTATCAAAGCTAGAATGATATTAGAAATAATTACTATAATAGCACCAACAAATATTAAGGATATGTTCAGATTGGATTGTGAAACAATTAAAATAATTATAAATGTTATGAATGAATTCAATGCGCCTATGTAATTTATATTAAGTAATATAAATCTAAGTCTAGGATCTAAAGGTCTTGTGAGTTGTGAATCTAATGCTCCTGAATATATCATTCTCCAGAAACGTGAAACCATATAGAATAATGAACTATCAAGTCCAAAAAATAATTCAGAAAATGCAATAAATACTAATATATTACTATATGTCCATTCTTTTATAAAGAATCCTGTATCAGTTATAAGATACCAAAACAGAAGATTTGCTAAAAGATAAGTGAAACTGTTTAATAAATTTAAAATAGTATCTATTTTAAACATTTTATATCGACTTAACTTAAACTTTAGTAATATTTTATTTAATTCCCTCGATTTCATCCAAAACATCTTCTAAAACCTCCCGTAATGAAGTTGTCTTTGTACCTAATAGTTTTATTGAAAAGGCTTCCACAACCCTTTTAATATAAGAGTTTTTATCTTCCTCATGAGAACAAATATATGTAAAAACTTTTTTAATTTTATCAACTGAATTAGATTCTTTAAATATACATTCTGCCATTTCTTCATCTATGATATAGTTATATTCAATGTTTATTAATGTTTTTTGATTTAAATAGCTACCAAATTTTTGTGGAATACCATCATATCTTACTTCACCATGGTTTAGAATAATAGCACGGTCACAGATTCCTTCTATATAATCAACTTCATGAGTAATTATAATTATAGTTGCATTTCTATTTTTTTTTATATAATCAAGTAGTTGATATAATCCTTTTTTAGCATTATAATCTAATCCTATCGTTGGTTCATCTAATAAGATATACTTAGGTTTATGTAATAAAACTGACGTAATTTCGCATTTTACACGTTCACCAAAACTCAATTTACGATAAGGTTTATTATAAAGGCTCTTTATATTTAGATAATTATCAATAAGTTGCAACATATCATTGAAATCATTGTCATTAATATTATATATTACCTTAAAATAAAGCAAATTATCATATACATTTAAATCAACTATAAATGATGGCTTTTGGTTGAAAACCACTCCAAGCTTTGGTACAATTTTTTTCCTATTCTTAAATGTAGTATATCCATCCATTTTGATAGTTCCCTTTGATGGTTTTAAAACCCCCACTAAACATTTAATTAACGTTGATTTTCCAGAACCATTATGACCTAAAAGTGCAATTACTTCACCATCTTTTATTGTAAGACTAATATTTTTTAAGACTTCTATTTCATTTTTTTTCCCATACGACTTGTTTAAACCATCAATTTGTATCATATTCTATACTCCTTCCGATTGGAAAAGTGCTTTAATAACGATACTTCTTGCATCTTCTACACTTAATCTTTTAACCTCTTCAAATACATCTTGATTAATAGTAATATCTTGATTAAAAATATAATTTTCAATAATGTCATTCATAATTGAAGAAGTATTTTCTCTCTTTAATAGGGTATGTGTTATTACCATATTAATAGCTCTTTCAATTTCTTTCATAGGTAAATTCCTTACAAAATCTTCTGTGAAGATGTTATCAAAATAGGACTTAAGTTCATTAAATTTAATATTTTCGTATGTAAAATATATAGCAAAAAACTTGTTATCGACTACATAGTCTTTAAAATTAATTGAATAGCAGTAATTATTTTCAGCCACTAAGTAATCATATAATACAGATGAAAGTCCTACTGCATATATATTACAAATTAATTTCATTTCTATTATTCCAGTTGTCTTAGTACATTCATGCACATATGTAAATACTTGTTTCCCATCAACTTTATTATTAAAATAGAATTTCTTATTAATCATTTTTGTAGTAAGAATATTTTTCGGAAAATTAATTTCTTTTTTATTATTGCTCTTAAATAAAGAATATATTTCATCTTTATTTTCGGGACTTACATCTCCAATAATCACTAACGACCAATTATTATAGAGGGCTTCATAGATGCTTTTAAGGTTAAAAAAGCTAGGACTTCTATCCTTTTTAATTGATTCAAAACAGGAGTCTACTATATTACCAATTAATGACATTCCTGTTTTATTCCAATCGTATTCTTCTATTCGTATAATTTCTTTTTCTCGTAAGTAATCTTGTTTTCTAATATCAAAAATTAAAATTGCTTCACTAAGAATCTTTACTACATTTTTAAGATACTTTTTTTGAATTCTCGCATATAATTCTGTATAAAAATCATTTGTTTCTGCATTCACAATTGCACCCATCTCTTCTAATTTTAACATAAGTTCATATTGGCTATATTCAGGATGTCCATGAAATAATAAATGTTCAACCAAATGCGCAAATTTATTTACTTTACCATCGTATATAGTTTTTGTACCTATTGGAATAACAAAATTTATACTTAAAATATTTTGCCCTTTTATTTCATAAAATGCAATATTCATATCCACTTTTTCCTTTCTTACATCCACAAATAGGACTTAACTTATAGATAGGTTTTACATTTCTTAATTGTTCCATTTCTATAATTTCCTCAAATGAAGAATATACACGCTCCCCATTAATGTTATTTTTGAGCATTACAGTTCCATGGTTAATATAATCAACTTCACCAATCATTTCAACTATATAATTATCCCTTTCAAATCCGCTTAATATAAGTGCTAACATTATTCCATCTCTATCCTTAAATTCCTGCGTTCCATTACAGTGAATAATATCATCACAATCAATTTTAATATATTCATGTGAGGAATCAAAAGAACTAATAACTTTTCCACCAAGTTTTTCAGCTATCTTATAAGCTATATATTTTCTATTATCTTCTGCAAATTGATTAGTAATTTGTACTTCATTTATATATGATTTTGACTTCTCATTATTTTTTGGTATTTTTATTGCGTACGTATTATCAGCATCAAGATTTTCTGAATTAAATTCTTTAAAAAATTTTATAATATGTTGTGCAAAATACATTTTCATACATTCAGATATCCCACTATGTATAACTATGTATATATTACCTTCACATGTTCTTATTTCTATAAAATGATTACCAGTTTCTATATCTCCCAATTTCTCTTCGCAAAGAATTTTCCCTATTTCTGTTGATGTGTCTATTTTTTTTGAATATAGCTTATATTTTTGTCTTCTTATCCCAAAAGGACTTTTTACATTAAATAAATCTTTAATATTAATTTGATCAAGATTTATATTTGTTTTAAAAACACCTAAACCACAACCAATATCAAATCCTGAGCCAACAGGATATAAATATTTATTACTACGAATCATTGTTCCAGATAGTGATAAACTCTGATAATCTGCTTCTATATCTGAATTAATAATAAGTTCAACAATATCTTCTTGATTCATGAGATATTCTATTCGATTATTAATATAGTCATCATTTACATTTTTACAATATAACCTATGATTTTTCATATAATATCACTTCCCCATAATCAGCATCTACAAATACTAAGTCACCATTTTCTAGTTTATTAATCTCTTCTTTTAATCCTATTACACATGGGATCCCTTTCTCTCTTGCTACTATCGCTGCATGAGATAACTTTCCTCCTTTTGCAGTAATTATAGCTCCAATATCATCAAGTTTATATATAAGTTCTGGATAAAATTCATCTACTACTAATACTAGATTATTTAACTTTTTAACTTTATCTTTAACATTAAGCTTAACTACTCTTCCTATATAATTTCCGTATGAAACTTTCTGACCAATAAATACTTGCTTTTCATGCTTATCTATATTACTTTGTTTAACTATATTTTTTTTATAATCCGACGTTACTATAGTTATTGGTCTTGATTGTAAGAAATAAAATGATTGATTAGCATATGCAAATTCAATATCTTGTTCACAGCCAAAAATTTCTTTAATTTTTTTAGCTTCATGAGCAAGTGTTTTAATTTGCTCTGAATAAAGTACTGGCTTATTCTTATCTAAAAATGAAATACTTAATAATAACTTTCCATCATTATGAATAACAGTTCTAGCAGTACTTTTATTAAGTAAGAAATCTTTTCCAATCTCCATTTCTTTACCATATGTAAATACACTACTTTTTGTATTTATTGAATGCTTAATCATTTCATCTATAATTTCAAATTCATCAGGTGTTTCGCTTCCAGAAACAATATTTTCTCCTATACCAAAAGCAGCATTTATAAGAACTCCTTTTCCTGATATTGGATTTTTTGTAAAGATAACACCAGAGACTTCGGATTCTATTAATTCTTGAACAAGAACTGCTTTCTTTTCACAGTTTCCAGCTTGTTCATAAACATCACTGACTGCTTGTCTTAATGTTTTTTTATCCACAGAAAAGATAGTAAGGTATCTTCCTGCAAGACTTATATTCTCTCCATCTTCATCACTCATTGACGAGCGTACAACATACAAAGCGTCATCTTTCATTAGTGTTTCTGCGACTGTGAAATCATCCTTATTAAGATTACCATATAATACAAATCCATCAACAACATTAATTTTTTTTTTTAACATAATAGAACAATTATAAGCTTTAATACCAACATACACTTTATCATGTTCATTTATATTAATAAGCTTTTTTATCATAATCCAAACAACTCCCCTACACCAGTTTTATGTATATCAAAACGTTTTTTTTCAAAATACCATCTAAAGTTACGTAATGTACGTAGTTGATAAATATGTCTTAGTTCACTGTACCACGAAAGTCCATATACAATTTTATCCATATCGCTTTTACAATATGAATCATCATAACTAATATGCATTGGTATAACCCCACCACATCCTTTGTTTAAAGTAGATAAATATTTCTCACTCTCATAAAGAGTTGGTGCAATATTAAAAGAACTAAGATACCCATATTCTTTTATAAACATAATAATGTCATCGTTATTCTTAATTTTTTCTTTATTTTGTTTCAAAATAAGTAAATATGATGGTACACCTAATTCAGAAATGTGTTCTATATTAACACATTCTGCAAGCATTTCACTTGCTTTTTCGGAAATCATCCTATAAGCCATAACATCAATTACTGAATTAAAACACAATTTCAAACTTTCAAACATATCCTTTTCATTATTCAATGATTCTTCTAATAAAATATTCGCACCTATAAGCCGTTTTATAGCATTTTTCATATTTTCTACTTCAATTATTAATAAATTATAATCATCACATATTAAATCTATTTTATCCAAGGCTTTTTGATATTTTTCTTTACTTATTTTTACCATACCATAAGCTGGAATCATTTTATCATTCACATTTGCTAGTAATTGCAACTCTTTTGCGAGTCCATATGCATAAAAATCAAAATGTAATTTACTATCTGTATCATATATTAATTGAAAATCATATATGATTGAATTATCTTTTAGATAATTTAATACCATATCATACATCCTTTCTGATTCAGCCACGATTCTATTTCTGATATTATTAAAAATCGGTTATTGAGTCAGATGCAACTCAATAACCGAATACATTAGTTACAGACTTTGTTATAATATGTTTAATATAATTTTTAAAAACTATTTATTCTTTTCTTTGGAGTTAGCTTTTACTGTTTTTTTAGAACTATTAACTTTCTTTTCTAATTCTGCAATACTTTTCAATTTCCAATGAGCTATATGCATTCCCATGTTATACCCCCTTTCCTATTCTCACAAAGTCCATAAATAATAAACTATTTAGTAGACCTATTAACTTATAAGCTATGCGTTTATAATTCTACATATCATTTTTGAAGTAGATGAGTCGGTGCAAGTTGGACAACTTTGTTTCTTAGCATAATATTCTTTAACCATATCTTTATGGCGTTTACCATACCATATGTTTTCAAAACTTTCATCGTTTACATTACCAATCAGATAATCATCTTCTATTGTATGACAACATGGATAAATATTTCCGTTTGCCTCAATTATGCAAGTATAACATAATCCGACCCATAGATTCTCAACAAACTTTTTACGTCTCTTTACAGAGTCAAATTTGACTTCCATGCTTTCTACATTGATATCTTCCAAATATTCATGAGCTTTTTTAATCAACATCTTTTTATTAGTGTATGTGAGATTATGCTCTGTTTTGATATCTATACCATCTACTTGAAGTTCTATTGCTTTATGTACAAATTTACTTAAACCAATTATACTCTCGTTATCCAAAATATAAGACAATATAACTTTAGTCTTATTTTTTACCCTTACAAACTCTTTTATACTTTCACTAAGAGATGAAAACGTTTCAGAATGGCTCTTGGGATGATGTATTGAGTTATATGACATATCATCATATGAATCTACACTAATTCTTAATAACGATATATGTTCACTCAATTTATTTATATTACATCTATTTAAACAGCCTCCGTTTGTAATTAAGATAATTTCCATGCCTAAAGTATAAGCATATTTTATAATATCTTCTACATTTTTATGCGTTAGTGGATCTCCTCCCCCACTAAAAACAATAGACTCACAACCTGTATTTTTAATACTTTTAACTAGCTTTTTTGCTTTTTCATAAGTTATAAATGAATTATCACCTTTTCTTATGTCACTATATATACACCATTTACAGTTGTGATTACAGGCATTAGTAAGGTGTAATTCTACCAGGAAAGGAGCTATGACTTCACCATTTTTTATCATTAGCATCTGTTCTTCTAATGTTTGCATTTTTATTACTCCTTTTTCTTTATTTTACTATAATAACTTATATTATACATATTTTTCTTTTACTTTTTATAGTTTATCCTGATTCTTCCAACCTGTCAATATATTTTTTCTACTTTTCAAGTTTTATTATACATTTATCTGATAAATATATTATATCTGTGTTAATATATCAAAATTTTTCTAACATGCCTTTATAATCTGTTAATTGCATATTTATAAAAAAAATGCACTATTTGAACAATATCGAAAGGCTATGGGTTATGGATAAATTCACTTTCCATGATTCTTCTTCAAATTTCAGATAGTGCAGTTCGAACTAAAAGCAAAAAATTACATAAAATAAAGTCATCGCAAAGCAAATCCCTTCGCTCTTTTGTTAAGCCATTTTTTATTTTTATTCTATTATACACTATAATCTTTCGGTTTGAGGAATTTCCTATTAGTCAAGACCACCAGCTTAGCTAATGGCTTGATTTTGCCCCTATAAGGGGCTTTTACCTGCCTGCGTCTAAAGACGCATTGAACCGTTCGCCAGCCGCACTATTTTCTCGGGCCAACCCTAAAGGATTTTATTTTTTGCCTTTTTGTACTGGCTCACCCGTAAACGGGTCTATATACTCTTTCAATGACATCTGATCATATTGTAAATCTTCTTGTATTTTCTTTTGTATATATTCTTGTATTTTCTTTGCATTTTTTCCTACTATGTTGGATAAGTCAGAGCCCTTACGAGCTCTTCCTCTCCTAAGAACCGTGCTTGAAAGTTTCCCTTCACACGGCTCACGCATTCTTAACTTTCAATTCTGTCATCAATGTCAGGTTAGATTTGAAAGCGGTAGTTTCTCTGTACGCCTTTCTTTTTGCAGTTTTTCTTTTTTCTTTCTTTTTTTGAAAGTATTCCTCATCTGTGTATGGATTCATATCCAATTTCAGTCGTTCATGTCTTACTATTGGTATGTCGGTAGGTCTGATTAATGTATTTGTAGCATCTGAAAAAATCCAATCCCTTGTATCTTTCTTTTCCCAGTACCTATTCTTTATCCATTGGGAGCGCTTATTAGGATGCCTTCGTTTTGCCCACTTCCATAACATTTCGAAAGTACAGTGATTAAGTTTTTTGAACGTCTCCTTTGCACAGACGGACTGGTGATAATTACACCAGCCTCTAAGTATCTGGTTCAGTTTGAAGATTAGAATCTCCTGTTTCACTGTTTTATTGTCCCGGATTGTCTCTCCTATCTTTTTAACAACATTGCTCAATGATTTATTTGATGGTTTGATTATTAACTTATCATTATATTTTCTGAAATTCCATCCAAGAAAATCAAACCCTTCCTTGATGTTTGTTATCAAAGTCTTCTCCTTGGAAAGTTCAAGAGATAACATCAAAGACTTTATTGCATGGATGAAAAATAAGAATTGTGCTGCAAAAACAATGAATCTGAAGCTTACAGCCATTAGATCATTTCTTAAGTATTGTAGTGAAGAAGATTTTGAACTTCGGGGAATTTATACAGAAGTTTGCTCTATCAAGAAAGTAAAAGAAGAAAAGCAGCCAATAGTATATTTGCAGCAATCAGCTACATCCGCAATACTTTCTGCATATGATACAAGCACTACAAAGCATCGTAGTCAGTGGGAACTAGCAAAACTGGCACCAAATCAATATGCAACATATCTACTAACCGGAAACCATCCACTCATTGAGAAATAGACATATCTTGCATAAATCTGGTGAGGTAATGTGCGCTATACATATCCCAATATTTATCTTGGATCAATGATTCAGGACGGCACTCCGGATCAGTCATGTCATAGAAATACATTTCATAAGCAAGGTCATGAAAATCGGTTTTTAAGATCCATTTCAGCATGTAAAACAGATAGTCCAGCTCATCAGTAATGATGACGGCTTCAACCATTTGAGCATAAAACCATATCCACTTTATCTCATTGAGATGTTTACAATAACGAACAACATAATTCGGAACATCATCACTTAACATAAATTCCTTAAAACTATCTAGACTTCCTATAAACCTTTTATTCATTATAATCATATCAGATACAGTTACTATTAAGATGAGCCAGCATCGAATCCATCGGATCCAGTGCTGGCTCATCTTTTGCTGCATCTCCTCCTAGCGGATAAGATACATGATATAAAGTACATTTATAAGTGGTTTTTTTATTATTGTCCTTGACATAGGGACCACTTTAAACACACCTGCATAGCAGGTGGCTTATTTTTTAGTGTGACACAATCAAAAATCCTTACCAAGTTAGGTAAGGATACTTTATTTGTCTTTATGTTAGACCGCTTGCCCGGCACTCTTTAATGAAACCGATCTAAAGGCTGATTTGTAATCGTATTCTGCGCTCTTTAACCTATCCATTAGTATTCTCCTAATAAATCTTCCATAAAATATATTTAGTTTCTCAAGATTTTTTAGATTATGGATATTTTCGTACAAAACTACCAAACATATCATATACTGTTTTATTTGACGTTTCCCTTTAAGAAGCAACAAAATCCTAAAAAGGCGGAATCTTCGTATAATAGATTAATATACTAACTGACAAAAATGCTTACATCTGTTTTCAGACAAACCAAAAAATCTCTAAATCCTTAATTCTAAAGATTTAGAGACTCTCTAATAAAGGCGACAACCAGATTTGAACTGGTGATCAGGGTGTTGCAGACCCAT
>NZ_DAMAUC010000024.1:0-72753 GCF_032079385.1 Anaerocolumna sp. | reverse complement strand
ATGAAAATTTTATTAGAATTTTCAGGGTTGTTTCACTGTTCAGTTATCAATGTTCTTATTCGTTGCTGTCTTGCAATTCTGTCTGTTTCGCAAGTGCTTATTTACTATAGCACAGTGAAAATTGTTTGTCAACAACAAATTATTTAATTTATTTTCTGAATATTTTCTGTTGCTTCAGCAGCAACGTTGACTAGTATACCATCCACCAAAACAAATGTCAACAACTTTCTTAAACTTTTTATAATAAATTATAAATTTCTATTATCTTCTTGTAAATACTGCTTTTCTCAACATAAAAATTACTATCATGAACGCCTCTTTTCCCTGTTTAATCATATTATATAAGATATGTACCAGAAGTTTATACTTAGGAGCTTTACAAAATACTTGAATGGAAATAAAACAAAAAGTCTCTTTTTATATGAATTAAAAAAAGAGCATGTCCTTTACAACTTAAAGTTATTTCAGTCCACGCTCTTAATATCAAATACAGATTGTCTATTTATTATCTTCTATATTCATTCTACTCTGGGATACTCCCTTCATAATTTGATCTTTCAATCATTACCCTTCGTCACATCTTCAAGTAAATTAACATTAAAATCACCTTTTCTCAGCATATCTATTTCATGCTTGTAGGGTGGAAGAGATTTCTTACTATCCCCCGGTATTGGGATATATGGAGTTTCTAATATTTTAGGTACATTTTCAAAATCTTTATGATGAACAATATAATGAATCGCATCAAAACCAATCTTACCAAACCCAATATTCTCGTGACGGTCTTTTGACGCTCCTCTTTCATTCTTACTGTCATTAATATGGAATACTGCAATTTGATCTTTTCCTATCAGTTTGTCAAATCTGTCAATTACACCATCAAAATCATGAACAATATCATACCCCGCATCATTGGTATGGCAGGTATCAAAGCACACTCTCAGTTTATCATTATTCTTCACACCATCATAGATCTGAGCCAATTCTTCAAATGTTTTACCAATTTCACTTCCCTTACCGGCCATAGTCTCCAATGCAATATATACTTTAGAATCTTTATCCACTACTTCATTAATTCCTTTTATAATTTGTTTTATACCAGCCTCTTCCCCAGCTCCCACATGAGATCCCGGATGTAGAATCAGGTATTTACTTTGCAGTGCTGCTGTTCTTTCTAATTCCATTGCTAAGAATTCTACTGCAAGTGAAAAGGTTTCTTTTTTCACTGAATTTCCCAAATTTATAATATAAGGAGCATGAACAATCAAATCCGACAAGCTATGTTCCTCCATATATTTTAATCCTTCTTCTATCCTTAATTCGTCAATGGCTTTACGTCTTGTATTCTGTGGTGCTCCAGTATATATCATAAACGTGTCAGCACCATATCCTGCTGCTTCTTTTGCAGACCCTAATAACATTTCTTTTCCGCTCATTCCTACATGGGAACCTAATTTAATCATAGTATCCTCCTTTTCTGTCTGTATCTTCTATGTGATTCTAGGAATTTTTATTATTCTTGCCCATATAAATAACATCCAATTACAGTAGATTTATAAAATGTAATTTCCTATTGTATTTATCAGTTGTTTTTCTATATTTTTTATTTTCCTGATTATATTTTCAATTTTTCCTAATATCTCTAATTTTTTATTATTTTAATACTCTTCATTTGCTGCAAATTGGACTATAGAATATTTTCCGCTTTTCACTTATCCCCAAGTTTTTTATAACCTTGCATTTACCCTTTTAATATTACTTATAATAAATGTAAATTGATTCACTTACCTTAATAAATAATGTTGCATTTATTTTATACTAATCTCTAATTTATTACAAGACTAATATCCCCTTAAACCATTTCTCTCCCCTTCCGCGGAAAATCTACTGCTTCTAATATGTCATTCCCACTAAAAATCAGCGAAGTAATTGCTAAAAATCTAAATAACCAAGACCTTCTGAAATTCTCCACCAATGGGGTAAAAAATGACCCTATAGATAATGATACATTATCTATAGGGTCATTCTATTTTACTTTATAACGATTATGCTAAATTAACGTTAGTTGCTTGCATTCCACGTTCACCTTTAACAATGTCAAAAGTAACTCTTTGGCCTTCACCTAAAGTCTTGAAACCGTTAGAAGCGATTCCTGTATAATGTACGAATACATCATCTCCACCGTCTTCATTAGTAATAAAACCAAATCCTTTTTGTTCGTTGAACCATTTTACTGTACCTTTATTCATGAAAGATACCTCCTAAATATATAAATTTATATTTCGTGTTTAAAAAAATCACATATTTTTGTAAAGCATTAAACGACTTAATGACTTACAAAAATATGTGAAATCAATAATACATCTAAAATACACAGTTACACTATAGCAAAGTTTTAGCCTTATGTCAATTAGAAATTATCTGACCTTTTGAAGGGAAATGTATGTAGAAGCCTCTGATTTACAGTATCAGAGGCCTCCCAAGCATTTACTGGCTACTCTTTTGAAGTTTTATCCATATATCTTAGTACCATTAAATATGCTCCTTCTTTTTTGGAGATTTCATATTCTGCTTCCAAAGAATAAATGTTTTTACCTGCCAGTTTCTTTACATAGTCCCGATTATGGGTATACATAATAATGACACCTTCATGTTTTAGATGTTCCGGCGCTTTTTCAAAAAACCTTCGATAAATTCTAAATATTTCATCTTCTTCCTTATGCCCTATGGCCCTTGGCATATTGGTAAATATCTCATCAAACAAGTACTCATGTTTAAAATCAAAGAAATCTCTATTAATATAATGTATAATAGCATGCGCTTCTTTAGTATTTTCCTGGCCTTTCTGAATGGCATCGGCATAAATGTCCAGTCCATACATGGTATTTGCCTGCACCAGATAATTACGTTCAATGAGCATAGTCCCTACACCGCAAAATGGATCCAGCACCTGGGCGTCTTCTTTCATGTATTCTTTTGCCAATTCAGCTAAAAATGCCGCATTTACTGGTTGAATGCTGGCTGCAATAGTATTCTTTCTATAAAGAAATCTTTCATCCTTTAAGGTATATAATTTAACTAATACATTAAAGTTTCCTTCTTTATTCTCAATCAGCCTTAATTCAAATTCATAATTCGAAGCAGAATTTACTAATTTTTGATTTGACCGTCTTGTTATTTCTGTTCCTAACTTTTTGGCCAATGTACTTTTTTTATCTAAAGGAAGTTTACTTTTTAATTCGATTCTGAAGTAATAGGGTTCCTTCCCTTTATGCCTTTTGTTTAAAAACTCAATGAGACTGCTGCCAGCAATGGCGTCTGCTGCCTCTTCCACGTTCATTCTGCATGTCTTTAAATCATCTAATATAAATAACAGTTCACTATAAGTACGTATCCAAAGAATTTCTTCCAGATGATCTGTTTTAAGAAGAATCCCTGCATTAAACTCTTTTGCCTGTATTCCCTTTAACTGATCCAGCGTAATATTCTTAAAATTTCTATTTGTAAGCAATACCATCTTAGAGGGAACATCGTATCCGGTGAACTCATGCTTTTCCATTCCTTCTTTAGCTATAATAAGCTCAGAAAGACATCTTAATTCTTCCTGTATATGCTTCTTATTGGATTCTTCTATCTCCATCTGATTCAAATCATTCCATCTTTCCTTTAAAGCTGGTAATAAATTTGTATAATCAAAGCCTTTCAGGGCTGTTAAATAAGCACTCTTCACAAAAAGCTGGTTTTCTACTTCATATGCGTGATACAATCTATGAAGAAAAGCAGGAATTTTTAATTCTCCCATAATTAAGGCCGCATTCTTCCTTACCTTAGCATCTTCATGGGTTAATAGCTCTTCTAAAATAGAATAATCTCCTCCCATGTAATATAATAATGAAGTCTTTTGAAATTCTTCTTTCAATTCTGCTTTCAATTTTATTAAATTTTGCCTTACATCCTGTCCTTGTTTAATACTATCAAATAAATCTCGTATCATGAAATCTCCTTACTGCGTGGAAACAGCATCTTTTCTCTTATCCTTATTATTACTTTACTCTCTCCGTAATGGTAACTTGAATGGTATCTCCCGGTTGTTTTCCGATTTTTGCTCTAATATCTTTTCGGATACCGATTATATGACATGGTGTTTTCATCTTAACCAAACTTCCTTCATAAGATTCACCATTAAAAGTAGCCGATACCGGAACTCGTCCCTTTCCAAATTCTGCTTTTACGTCAAATGGAATCTCAACATATGCACCATCCATATCGGGAACTTTTTTTATTTCAGCTTCAAACTCATAAATTTTCCCCATCCTATTTACCATGCCTTTCTTTTTCCTTATAATTGAAGTTTATCATATCACTTTCTGATAGTAAATAAAAATATAGACAGAACAATGAAACCTCTGTTTTTATCTAAAAAACAACCAGCATATTTGACGAAATGGACAGCTTTTAGATTGACTTTTTCCATTATTTATGCTAATGTTAAAGTAATTTGATATAGTGAAGCAGCCTATTTAGTTTCGTCTAATATTATTCTATTTTTTTACTAAATTATGTAATGAAACATCACCAGCAAAGAATTTTACCAAAGAAAAAAGGTATTCGTGATTCATGTTCTGGTTTAGAGAATGACAAAACCTGTATCCTTTTTTCCGGATACAGGTTATTTTTATGCTCAAAATCTATATCAAATAATTTATACCAATCTGGAAGGGAGAACTTGCTATGGAATTTTTACTTGAAGGTATTAGAGCAATTACTGTTCCGCAATTAATCATGTATGCTGTGGGGATTCTGTTGATTTATCTGGCAATAGTAAAAGGTTATGAGCCCTCCTTGCTCTTACCTATGGGATTTGGAGCAATATTAGTAAATTTGCCTAACTCTGGTGTTTTGAATCAAACACTACCTGGAATCGGAGATGTTCAAGGTATTATTGAATGGCTTTTTAAAGTAGGTATTGATGCATCTGAAGCATTTCCAATCTTATTATTCATTGGAATTGGCGCCATGATCGATTTTGGCCCGCTTCTTTCTAACCCTGTTATGTTTCTATTTGGTGCTGCCGCACAATTCGGTATATTCTTCACTTTAAGCGCAGCGACTTTATTAAAATTCAATCTAAAAGATGCGGCCTCTATTGCTATGATCGGTGCTGCAGATGGTCCAACTTCTATACTAGTATCAAAATTATTACATTCTAATTACATAGGGCCAATTGCCGTTGCTGCTTATTCCTATATGGCTTTAGTTCCATTAGTACAACCCCTTGCAATAAAATTAGTTACAACAAAAAAAGAACGATTGATTCGTATGCCATATAATCCTATTTCTGTTTCAAAGAGGGTAAAAATTGTTTTCCCTATCGTTGTTACTTTTATTGCCGGACTTGTGGCTCCAGCTTCTGTTGCTCTTGTTGGATTTTTGATGTTTGGAAATCTGCTTAGAGAATGCGGAGTATTAAACAGCCTTTCTGATACCGCACAAAATGCATTGGTTAATTTAATTACTTTATTACTTGGAATTACCATTGCATTTAGTATGAAAGCAGAAGCGTTTGTAACTGTTAATACCTTGTTGATTTTGGTTTTAGGCTTAGTTGCATTTATCTTTGATACTATTGGCGGTGTTATGTTTGCTAAATTAATCAATTTGTTCCGCAAGCAAAAGATCAATCCTATGATTGGTGCTGCCGGTATTTCCGCCTTTCCTATGTCTGCCCGCGTAGTTCAAAAAATGGCCCTCAAAGAAGATCCTACCAACCATTTATTAATGCATGCAATAGGCGCTAATGTATCCGGACAGATTGCTTCTGTTGTAGCTGGCGGTATTATTATCGGACTCATTAGTAAGTTCATATAATCGATGAAAGGAAGGACTTTGTATATGTATGATAATTTTATGACTTCTCTTCAAATAATGTGGATGGGAATGCTCGGTATATTTACAGTAATTATTATAATTACCTTATTTGTTATAGTTTTAGAAAAGGTGGACAAGAAATTGGAGAAAAAGTAGCTAAAGGACGCTTTGCCAATTTTAGACCCGTCTGGACCTAGATAAGTATAGGGGATATGTATTGTATGTTCCATAGGAGAATTTGATGGTTCTAATGCTATAGAACCATTGCAAATTTTCCAAAGTCACATACAATACATATCCCCTATACTTATCTAGGTCTATTTAGTTTTACGGTGGCAAAGCTGTGATTGGAAACGGGCTTTGTCTTCTTTATAAATGTATACGTAATTATTAAGGAGATTTTTTATTATCTCTAATTCTTTATTTTTTGACTATTTCTGATATAAATTAAAAGGATCATCTATTTTCTCTTAAAAATCTTCCTTCAACTATTCTAGTAAGCACAAAATTGATCAATTTTAGGCTATTATCTCATTTACTTTATTTATATTTCCAAATACATTAACATAGCTCCCATTCTTAGAATATTATAATACATCACAATATATATGAAAGGAGTCCAATTGTTTTGTATAATAATATTGTAGAAATAGCATTAAAGATGTCCCTTCCCTTTGGTGTCATTATTCCTGGACCTGTCTATATAGCTGCTCTTATATTATTAGTATGTGTTTTTGAGATAATAGTGACTATTTTACTAATACGAAAAAAAGAATTTCGTAAAGATACTGCGGTAGAAATTATCAGGAATCCTATCCCTGATCAGAACAGCAGTATGGATAAAGTGATTTCACTAAATGAAGAGCTAGCTACCTATGGATTTGCTTATTTACCAGAGAAAGACATCTTTTATTCTATCATGAATGGTTGGCAGCGAAGTTTCGGTTATTGCCAGCTGTATGATGAGATGGCAGTAACTATAAGTTTAGTCATAGATTGCGAACCTATACGCTTTGAGTATGGCGGAAAGAAGTGGATGATTGAATTTTGGAAAGGACAATATGGCATGACCACCGGAAGTGAGATTGGTGTTTATACAACAACCGGTCCGGACCTTAATATTCCCGGGTTTTTCAATGGTACTTTTTATCAAAGTGCAAAAGATGAAGATTTTTTACAAATGTCCATGATTTTAAAAAAGAATGATGAAGTTTTGTATTCGGTCAGTGGTCTGCATTGGTGGTTAACTGCCTTTAAACTAGCTGAATTCTCACATCCATCTGAGTTAGTTGTGGATATTGAAATCACCTTAAAAGATAGTGAAATGCGGGATGCCTTTGTCAATGAATTAATAGCGGTAGGGTATGCTCCGGAGGAGCTTTCCATAATTGAAAATACAGTAAGCTTAACCTTTGATAAACCTCATTCCACACAGCCATTTACCAGAATTCCTTTAACCGAATATTTGATGCAGAAGAATAATGAACAAAACTGCAACGCATACAAGGTTATAACAAAAGATTATGCAAACACCATAATGAAATTGGAATATTTAAAAGAGGAAGAACCTAAACTGTATCGCCATATTTTAAATTTAGGTAAGTCAAAACAATTCTTTGGCGATTATGATACTATTAAAAACTTTATACAAAAAAATGACATTCTAAATCGTTAATCATGAAAGGGGTGGTAGAATGTCTAGATCAAAACCATTAACTAAAGCATTTCGTTCATCCGAAGAAATACCATTTAATAATTCTTCAAAAATCGTTATCATGAGCGATTGCCATAGAGGAGATGGCGGTTGGGGAGATAATTTTTCCAGCAACCAAAATATATATTTTGCAGCTTTGAATTTTTATTATAAGAAGAAGTTCACCTATATAGAACTTGGTGACGGTGATGAATTGTGGGAAAATAGAAACCTGGAGCAAATAATTACCACACACAGTAACGTATTCTGGCTTTTATCAAAGTTTTACCGTAAAGACAGATTATATATGCTATACGGTAATCATGATATGGTAAAGAAAAAATCCGATTATGCTCTATATAAATGCAGTACCTTCTTCGACGAAACTATAAAAAAACGTGTACCTTTGTTTCCTAACATAAAATTCCATGAAGGACTAATACTAAGAAATACAGAAACCGATAAAAAAATCTTTCTTACCCATGGTCATCAGGTTGACTTTTTAAATTATGATTTATGGAAATTAAGTAGGTTCTTAGTTAGGTACCTGTGGAGACCTCTTGAATTAATAGGTTTTCGAGATCCCACCAGTGCTTCTAAAAATCATGAAAAAAAGAATGTGTTGGAAAAATATCTGGTAGACTGGGCAAAAAAAGAAAAACAAATGATTATTACAGGACATACCCACAGACCGGTATTTCCAAAGCTGGGAGAACCGCTTTATTTTAACGATGGAAGCTGTGTACATCCAAGATGTATCACTTGTATGGAGATTCAGGATGGAGAAATAGCTCTTATAAAATGGTGTTTTATGACCAGAAAAGATCAAACACTTTATGTAGGCCGGGAAGTACTTGCAGGCCCTGTTAAATTACAGGATTACTTTGATAAAGTTTCCTACTGATTATAATAAAATTGTCATTCCTGCATATTTTTAAATTAAAAATCATTTACTTTATTTTATGATTTTCAATTTATAAGAATATATGCTGGGAATGACAATTTGTTAATTTATCTCTTATAAGGAATATACCTGGGAATGACAATTTGTTAATTTATCTCTTATAAGAAATATACCTGGGAATGATAATTTGTTAATTTATCCCTTATAAAGAAATATAGTTATGTGCAAAATTAATTTATTTTTGCTATGTACTTGCTGGCTTTTTTCACCATGTTTTGATGAGAGGCCTGCTCTACATTGGTACCATGGGTCCGGCTGTTTTTAAAATGTATGTCCATATGTCCGTTAACACCATTGTTTTTTACAAGATCTAAATTTTGACCTCTTCCATAATTGCCGCTTCTGTTATTTACCACTTTAATAGCCGGTGCATTATCAACTCCTGCGTGGGGCATTGCTGTCATAGAACCTGCTAATAACATTCCATCAACTTCGACCACAACAGCTCTTCTTTCCCAGCTCCAGCCTCCCCATATGGATTTAATATTCAAAGAATCCTGCTTTGTTAAAGGTTCCACATCTGCATGATTGGTTCCAAAGGTTCTTTTTAATTGAAATGTTATTCCAGTTTCCACGTCTGTTACGTTAGCATTGGCATTTCTTGGCCATATGTACTGTACTTCGTTGAACCAGTCTAATGCACCGTTTTGTTCCAATGCATATTTTCCTAACAACTCATCCATATCAATTTGCTCTTTTAAGGCATTCCATGTATTTTTTCCTACAATTCCGTCAACCTCCAAACCATTCTCCTTCTGGAATAAACGAACGGATTTGGCTGTTATATTGCCAAAATAACCGGTAGCTTCACAATAATCAAAATATCCCAAATCTTTTAATGCCATTTGAACTTTTTGTACTTCACCGCCTCTTGTTCCAGTCTTTAGTAAAGCTGCAGATGCGCTAACCGGGCTAAAGGCCATTGATATAGCCAGTCCTAATATCACGAATCCTCTTAAGTGTCTTTTTCTCATGCCTTTTCCTCCTGCTGTCATTTCATGTAATACTTGTATTATATTACAAAATTATTCACTTGTCCAGATTTTCTTAATACTTTCGTAATACTTTTTTAACCTTTTCGTAATTAATTAGCACAATATACTAAATAGTCTAAATTATTCAAACAATGGAATATATTTCTTAGCATTATTGTTTATTTTTAATTATTATTACTATTCAGCAGGATATTAATGACAATTTACAGAATCTAATTAATATTAGTTGTAATCCATGATTTGGGAATCCACTAATATTTTAAAATGATTTTTTCTATATTGGATGATGCCCTCTTCTTGCAGCTTGCTCAACTCTCGTGACATAGCACTTCGATCCACACATAGGTATTCCGCCATTTCATTACGATTCATAGCAATATCGAAGGAAGATGAATTTTTTTCTTTTCCTTCAGCAAGGAGGAATGCTATAATTTTTTCCCGAATACTTCGCTTGGAAAGCAGTTCCATTCTATTGTTCAAATACAGATTCTTCTTTGCCAGCAGCTGAAGCAAGTTTTCAATTAGCAGGCTGTGATAATGGCAGGATGTAGAACAAGTGCATACCAATCTCTTAATATAAAGCCAAAGAATTGTTGCCTCCTCGTTAGCATACACACTTACTGGACTGGATTTCGCTCCTGCGCTTGCCAGAGACTCGGCAAATATATCCGCCGGACCAAGTCCTGCCACAAGCATTCGGTTTCCTAAAATATCTTCTCTTATTACTTGGACACGTCCTTTTATAATAATACCAAGGGCCGGAACTTCATCTCCCCCTTGTATAATACACTGATTTCTTCCATAAACCCTTTCTTGACTTTCCAAACACTCCAATATAGATTCAATATCTGCTGCTTTCATGCTTGAAAAAAGCGAAACTTTTTCCAGGATTTTTATATTCAAATTCATCCTTTTTCCTCCATAACGATTCATTCAACTGAACTACTGTATTTTTTCTTATTATATTGATACTTTGTTGCAAATGCAACTGATATTTTATTAAAAGTATTGTACTATATAGTAAACATAAAAAGAAAGATTTAATTTATAATTAGACACTGATAAAAATTACACTATGATTTCAAATAAAAGATTACCCTAAGGAGAGGAATTCTATATGATAAGAAAAATTATAACAATTGATGAAGAAAAATGTAATGGCTGCGGCTTATGTGTAAGTGCCTGTCATGAGGGAGCCATAGGCTTAGTAGATGGCAAAGCAACTCTCCTTCGTGATGATTATTGTGATGGACTTGGCAACTGCCTCCCTGTTTGTCCCGTGAATGCCATAAGTTTTGAAGAAAGAGAAGCCTTAGAATATAATGAAGAAGAAGTGCTAAGAAATATGGCAATGAATAAATCCGTTTCAACTTCTCCAGTATTCCACGGATGCCCTGGATCACAAGCCAATATAATCAACCACAGTCAAAAGCAAAACAAAGAAAAATCAGAAGACATAAAATATGAAGCACCTGCTTCTATGTTAAATCAATGGCCTGTACAGATAAAATTAGTGCCTGTAAATGCTCCCTATTTTGATAATGCAAATCTGCTTATTGCTGCAGATTGTACTGCTTTTGCGTACGGAGACTTCCATAACAGCTTCATGAAAAATAAAATTACTTTAATTGGATGTCCGAAATTGGATGACATAGATTATTCAGAAAAATTAACAGAAATATTAAAATATAATAATATAAAGAACATAACCGTAGTCCGCATGACCGTTCCATGCTGTGGCGGAATCGTAAATGCTGTTACTGCTGCATTAAAGAATAGCGGTAAAATGATTCCCTGGCAGGTGGTTACCATATCTCCGGATGGAGTAATTATAGAATAAAAAAACAGAGGAATCCAAACGTTTAAGTTTTGGACTCCTCTATTTTTAACTTTAATTCAACAATCCCTTTATTTCACAGACTGTAATATTTAAATATCACTTGTCCTTTTTATCTGCTATGTAGCTGTTTTCAATAGTAATAACACATTGATATTTAGAATCCATATTCCTGATTTCCTCTTCTACTTTAAATAGCAATTCCTGTTCCTGAAGTTCGTTATAAGAGTAGGGAACCACTAAATCAAAGATTAGATTAACTTGATTTTCACCATTTACAATCCGAAAATCATGTATGGTTGCTTTTGGCTCCAGTTCCTTAACAATACCAATAACCATATTCTTTTTTTCTAATACTTTAGAATCGTTAATTTCTATAGGATCCATATGGATAACAATAAAAATTCCCTTTTCTCTTAATATATCTCTTTCAATAGAATCTATAATTTCATGTATTTCTTCCAAATTAACATCGTTGGGAACTTCAGCATGTATAGTTGCCATGATATGAGAAGGCCCGTAGTTGTGGACAATCAAATCATGACTTCCAATAATTCCGTCATAACTTTCTACCATCTCGGTAATGGACTGGTATATTTCATGGTCTACTGCTTCTCCAAGTAAAGGCTCTAAGGTATCTTTAGCAATATTAAATCCTGCTATTAATACAAATATTGAAACAATAACCCCCATCCATCCGTCAATAGTAAGACCGGTTATTTTTCCAATAATAATAGATAAGATTGTTACTGTAGTAATTAAAACATCCCCTAAAGAATCCGCAGACGTTGCTTTCATTACATTAGAATTAATACGTTTACCCAGTGTTTTATTAAAAATAGACATCCATAGTTTTAATAAAACGGATATCCCTAATATAACAACCAATAACCCATTGAATTCAATTGGTTCCGGATTCATTATCTTAGTAAAGGAACTCTTGAAACAGGAAAAACCAACTTGCAGAATTAAAAAGGATACTACAAATGCAGATATATATTCAAATCTACCGTGTCCAAAAGGATGCTCTTTATCAGCCGGTCTTTCTGCCAGCTTAACACCAATAAAACCAATAATGGAAGAAGCAGCATCGGATAAATTATTAAAAGCGTCTGCCATTACTGATATACTGTTTATTAAAAGTCCTATAATCAGTTTAACTGCAAAAAGGGTAACATTGCATATAATTCCAACCACGCTGGACAACACCCCATAAGCGGTACGTACCCTGGACTGCCCCACCTTATCATAATCTTTAACAAATAATTTTACCAACAACTGTGTCATGTGATTATTTTCCTTTCAAAGTCTCTTAATAATTATGTTTTTATGTTAATATAGTATTACTCCAGTTTATAAAAAAGCGAAATATTTTTTACTTTATTATAAAAAAACACACCTATGGAACATACTACTGTCCCACAGATGTGTAACTCTCATCTGCTGCCGTATATACGGCCCAGCCCTATGAATCGTACAACATCTTTGATTCATCGCCTGCTCAGTTTGTACTGTAGATTATTATGCAGTGCAAAGTGATATTTTGTAAATTATATTATATTACCTATGTCTTTGTCAAGAAAATTTCCATTTATTAATTACAATATTGTCTATTGCAAAGCGGATTTACTTTTCCTTTGATTACAACGCTATTTATTGTAATTGCAATTCGTATAATTTCTTATATATTCCGTTCTGATTTAAAAGCTGCTGATGGGTACCGGATTCCCGAACCCTTCCCTTATGCATAACCATAATCTTATCTGCATGTTGAATGGTGGAGAGCCTATGGGCTACCATAATGGTTGTTCTTCCTTCCATCAGCTTATTCAAAGCTTCTTGAATTAACTGTTCTGTTTCTGTGTCAATATTAGCAGTGGCTTCATCCATTACCAGAATAGAAGGATTATAGGCTAAAGTTCTGGCAAAAGATATAAGCTGCCTTTCACCAGCAGATAAGGTAGCTCCTCTTTCCGTTACCGGCTCATCGTAGGTATGCTCTAAATTATCAATAAACCTGGATGCATTGACATAAACAGCTGCTGCCTTTACTTCTTCCTCTGTAATTTCCTCTTCTTTCAGTCGGATATTACTCTTAATGTCTCCGGTAAATATGAACACATCCTGCTGTACCTGTCCAATGGCACTTCGCAGCTGATTCGTATCCATATCTCTTATATCTACTCCATCCATAGTAATTTTACCTTTTTGTATATCATAATATCTTCCGATCAGATTAAGAATTGAGGATTTACCGGCTCCTGTTGCTCCTACAAAAGCAATTTTTTCTCCCGGTTCAATCACAAAGCTTACATCCTTTAATATCCAGTTCTCATCTTCATAGGCAAACCATACATGGTCAAATTCAATTCTTCCTTTTACTTCATGTAATGTGACAGGTTTCTCCGGGTTCGTAATTAAAGGTTCTTCGTCTAATATATAGAAGATTTTCTCAGCAGAAGCCATAGCAGACTGCATAGTTCCTAATTGTTCTGCAAGATCCTGAATAGGTTCAAAAAAAGATCCTATATATTGAATGAAGATATAAAGAGTACCCATACTAATAGTACCATTTAATACGGAGTCTCCACCCACTCCAATAATAATAACCAATGAAATAATAGAAAGCATATAAATAGACGGACGAAAGATTGCAAATACCATCATTTCTCTATAATTAGCACGAAACAAATCTTTACTTTTAAATTCAAATTCTTCATATTTCTCCCGCTCTCTTGCAAAGATTTGAATCAGTTTCATTCCGGTAATATGCTCTGATAAGTAAGTATTTATTGCGGTTATTTTTGTTCTTGCCACACGATATGTAGCTCTGGATATGGATTTAAATAAGACCGTTAGCCCAATAATAAAGGGCAGTAATAGAAAGGAGTACATTGACATTCTCAAATCAATAGACAACATCACCACTGCAATGCCAATTATTTTCACAATATTTTTAAGGAGTTTAACTAATATATTAGCAAACATCTCATTTAAGGCTTCTACGTCATTGGTAATCCTTGTAACGATTTTACCTACCGGAGTGATATCAAAGAAACGCAGTGACAACTTATGTACATGTTCAAATACTTCCTGTCTGATATTATATATAATCGTTTGACCTGTATTCTGAAGAATCCAGGTTTGAAGAAAGTTACATGCAAAGCTTAATACCAATACAATTAAATATATCAGTGCTATTTTTTTAACTCCCTGAAAGTCTCCGGCTCCAATATATTTGTCAATGGCCTCTCCTATTAAAATAGGGCGCAGAAGTTCCAGCCCGGTAATTCCAAGGACCAGCAGGAAAGCAAATGCCATCCAGTTCCAATACGGTTTTGCATATGCCAAAAGACGTTTTAAAACCCTTCCTCCCTGAGATTTTTCATAATCTATTTCTCTCTTGTTCATCATAACAATTACACCAAAGCCTTTCATACAAGGTTCATAATCTATTATTGATTTCTAAACTGCTTCCAATTGTTTTTCTAATTGCTGCTTTTCATACATCTTTGCATAGATCCCCTGCAGTTTAAGAAGTTCTTCATGAGTACCATATTCTGCTGCTTCTCCTTCATCCAAAACAAGAATGCGGTCTGCATTCTGAATAGTAGAGATTCGATGGGCGATAATGATTGTAGTTTTATCTTCTCTGTTTATCTTCAGATTTTCTAAAATTCTCTCTTCCGTATCCGTATCAACAGCCGACAAAGAATCATCCAGGATAAGAATAGGTGCATCCTTCATAAAAGCTCTTGCAATAGAACTTCTTTGCTTTTGTCCTCCGGATAGAGTCGCCCCTCTTTCTCCAACCACAGTTTCATATTTTAAAGGAAAGTTCATAATATTATCATGAATACAAGCTTCTTTCGCTGCCTGTTCCACCATCTCCAAATCATTGGTGGCAGTTCCAAAAGCAATGTTATTTCGTAACGTATCGGAAAACAAAAAATTATCCTGAGGAACATAAGCAATGTTCTCTCTTAAGATCTTTAAAGGAATTTCCCTTATATCATAACCATCCAA
This sequence comes from Anaerocolumna sp., assembly GCF_032079385.1. Classification (NCBI taxonomy): domain Bacteria; kingdom Bacillati; phylum Bacillota; class Clostridia; order Lachnospirales; family Lachnospiraceae; genus Anaerocolumna; species Anaerocolumna sp. Next base: position 57,370 of record NZ_DAMAUC010000024.1, on the reverse strand, counting down.
TGTAATCTGTCCCCGCTCCACATTATACATACGAAGCAAAAGGTTTACCAAAGTAGTTTTACCACTTCCCGTCCTTCCGAGTATTGCAAGTGAAGAACCCTTCTCTATATGGACAGAAATATGATTCAGTGCATTTGGTGCATCATTATTATATCGGAAGCACAAATCTTTGATTTGAATATCTCCCTCTAAATATTCCACTCTCTTTACGGTATCTTCATCAAATATTTCCGGCTTTTCATTAAAGATATTCTGTATTCTTTTTAATGAGGCAAAACCTTGAGAGAAGAAGGTAATGCTATCCCCTGCCGCAATCATAGGCCATACCAGCATATAAATATATTGATTAAACGCAATAAAGCGGCCCAAAGTAATATCTCCTTTTATAGTCAGGAAACCACCATACAACAGAGTGATTACACTGGAAAAACCAATGATAAAATCAAGAGAGGGCATTACAATCGCCTGTAATTTCACGACGCCCATATTCTTGTCCTTGTTCTCCTTATTGGCTTTTGCAAAGGTTTTTAATTCTTTTCTTTCCTGTACAAAGGCTTTAATAACACGAATACCCGAAATACTTTCTTGTACCTGATCGGTCATGTCAGAGAATGCCTGCTGTTTCGCTGTAAATCTCTTTTCAGCCGTCTTACCATAATACACACCGCCTACTGCGATGAATAAAAGTGGAATTACCGCAAGAATTGTTAGCCGAAGATCTACATATAAAACCATCTTAATTAAAACCATCAAAGTCATAATAACCGCATCAAAGGTAGTAATGACCGCAGGGCCAATTGACATACGGACTGCATTTAAATCATTGGTAAAATGGGACATTAAATCGCCTGTTTTATTCTTATTAAAGTAATTCATCGATAACTTTTCTAAATGAGCAAATAAATCATTCCTGATTTCACATTCAATTTCCCTGGAAGAACCAAATATAAAATAGCGCCATAAAAATCTTCCAAACATCAGGATTGCGGCAACTATCAATATTTTACCAATACCCAGTAGGACCCCTTCCATATTCATGGTTCTACTTTCCAGGCCATCTGTAATTTCCCCGGTAAATTGAGGTATGTATAAGTTCACAAAATCCACTACGAATAGGGTAATGATCCCAAGAAGGTATTTCCATTTATATTTATACAAATATTTCAATATTATATTATTCTTTTTCATACTATCTCCCATTCCATGCCGCATCTCTTGCAGATGTGGCGTTGCCTCAAATCAGAATATAAATTATGCATTTCAATAACTAGCTCATATTGCATGCTACGTCTGCTTGCAAATGCGGCACTGCTATAAATCAGAATCTGAATTATGGATTTCAATAATTTATATTATTTATCTATTGTTCTTTTAATTAACCGTACCTATCTATTATGTATGATAGTTATCTTTTTTTCAATATTAATTTCATTCATTTTATAAAGGAAGCTATTGTTCTATATTTTCTTTTTATTATGTATACTGTTTATAAGTCCAATGGTATATAATAGAACTATGAACATGCCTTATGTTCAAGATAATAGATTGATTCAGAAAGGAGTCCTATGAAAATATTAGTAGATGCTGATGCCTGTCCGGTAAAGCACATTATTGAAAGAATTGCAAAAGAATATAGGATACCTGTTATTATGGTTATCGATACAAGCCATATCCTTCAATCGGATTATAGCGAAATCCTGCAGGTCAGTAAAGCTCCGGAAGCGGCGGATATTGCCTTGATTAACCGTACTTCTGCTGGGGATATTGTAGTTACTCAGGACTACGGAGTGGCTTCCATGGCCCTTGGAAAAAAGGCTTATGCCATTAATCAGAACGGCAGATATTATACAGATGACAACATTGACCGCCTTATGTTTGAACGACATATTGCTAAAAAGCAAAGAAAAGCCGGTAACAAGACCAGCTCCGTTAAAAAACGAACCAAAGAAAATGATGAACTTTTCGAAAAGGCTTTTCTACAGCTATGCCTGCAATTAAAAGAAGGAAGTTCCCAACTCGAATAAGCCGAATCCAGGAACTTCCTTTTAAAAGTTAAACTATTGTTTCTAATAGTTTTTTACTGTATGGGTGGCTTGGCTTCTGATATAATGACTCAATGTCCGCTGTCTCAACAATTTCACCTTGGTACATAACACATACACGGTCACACATTTGATAAATAACATTCAGATCATGGGAAATAAAAAGATAGGACAGGTCATATTCCTCTCTTAATTTTTTTAATAATTCCAATATCTGTGCTTGAACTGTTACATCAAGGGCAGATACCGGTTCATCCAAAACGATAAGCCGGGAATTTTGAATAATGGCAACGCCAATAGCCACTCTTTGCCTTTGTCCCCCGCTTAGTTGAGATAAATAACGCTCTCCATGCTTTTCCTTTAACCCAACTTCTTTTAATATCTGCAATACTTTTTCTTTTCTATCCTGTTTCGTATAACCACCTGCAATCCTTAAAGGTTCTTCCAAAATCCAGCTTACTTTTTTTGCAGGATTTAAGCTGCCATAGGGATCCTGAAAAACCATCTGGGGTTTCTTATCCTTTAATACAATTTCACCGGACACATCTTTTATAAGTCCTGTAATTGCTTTTGCTAATGTTGATTTCCCGCTCCCGCTTTCACCAACAATACCTAGAATTTCTCCATATTTTACAGATAAAGAGGCCTTATTTACTATTTTTTTTAATTTCCTTTTTGCAAAGATTTTGTTTACATTTTCCTCATAGAACACATCCAAATCTTGCACTTCAAGTATAGTATCTTTCTCCTTTGTATTCCTTATCCTTTCAGTTTCTGAGTTCCTGTTCTTTTTAATTTTTGATTTTTTGCCAGTTTCAATTTCTGATTTACGATAAACTTCCCCTGCTGATATTACATTGCTTTCAGTTTCTGACACCTCAATATCTTCCGGTTCTGTCTCTTTTTTATCAGCTTCCTTGTTTAAATTCTTTCTTTCTCTCCCGGGCATAGCAGCCAATAACTTCTTGGTATACTCTTTACTGGGATTTGTGAAGATATCCTGGGTAGCTCCTTCTTCTACAATCTTTCCATCCTGCATAACTAAAGCTCTTTTACAAATACTTTTAATCACACCTAAATCATGGGATATGAGAATAACAGAAGTGCCATGCTCTTTATTCAGTTTCTTAATCAGTTTTAGTATTTTAGCCTGAACAGTAACATCCAGTGCGGTTGTAGGTTCATCTGCAATCAGAACTTTAGGACGGCAGATCATTGCCATGGCAATCATCACTCTCTGGCGCATACCTCCGGATAATTGATGGGGATATTTATGAAATAATCCTTCCGGCTCCTTTAGGCCTGCCTCCTGTAACGCCTCTAATATCCGTTCCTTACGAACATCGGAATGCAATTCCGGCTCATGTAATAGGAGCATTTCTTCAATTTGATGACCGATTGTAATAACCGGATTTAGAGAGGTCATTGGCTCCTGAAATATCATGGAGATTTGATCTCCATTTATTTTCCTAAGTTCCTCCTGCTTTAATTTTAATAAATCTTTATGTTCAAAGAGAATACTACCCTCTAAAACTTCCGCATCCTTTGATAACAATCCCATAATTGCCAGCGCGGTCATTGTTTTTCCGGAACCAGATTCTCCAACTATTCCAAGGATTTCGCCTTCCTCCAATTGAAAGGAAATTTTATCTACCACCTTACTTATATTTCCTTTATGACGAAAACCAATGGTAACATCTTCAACTTTAATTAATGGATGCTTCACCTTTATTTCCTACCTTTCGTTTATCAGACTAAATCCTATTACGGATAAAACAATCATAATTCCCGGAAATATAGCACACCAGGGAGACATAAATAAATAGGATTGCGCTTCTGATAACATTCTTCCTAAACTGGGGTCAGGCGGCTGAACACCTAATTGCAGATAACTCATTCCTGCTTCTGCCAAAACAGCATTATTAAATCCAATGGTAAGAGAAGATAATAGAATCGCTTTTGTATTAGGCAGAATGTGCACAAACATAATTCGTAAATCGCTGGCGCCCATTAGCTTGGCGTTCTTTACAAAATCTCTTTCTTTCAGGGTAATATACTCACTTCGTATTACTCTGGCAAAGCTGGGAATAAAAATAACACCTAAGGCAATAATCACATTGTATTTGCCGGGACCAATTAAACTTACCACAATAAGTGCCAGCAAAATACTTGGAAAGGAAGCCAATCCATCATTAATACGCATTAGAATTTCATCTAACCAGCCTCCATAGTAGCCGGTAAAGGCACCTATCAGTGTTCCGAATACTGCACCAATGGCAACCGTTAACACCGCTACAAAAAAAGTGGTTCTTCCCCCCTCCATAACCCGGCTTAATACATCCCGTCCAAAATTGTCTGTACCAAATGGGTGTGAAAAACCCGGTGCCATATTCTTAGCAGTTCCATCCATTGCATTAGGGTCATATGGCGTATAAAACAGCCCTGTTATAATAAAGAGAAGTACAAAACTAATAATAGCAATACCTATCTTAAAGTTTAAATTATTTATTTTTTTGTTCTTCACTTATCTTCTCCTTACGTTATTTCACTCTCACACGTGGATCAATCCACTGGTATAGCATATCAACAATAAAATTAATAACAACAATGGTAGCTGCAATATATAGCACTATGATTTGTACCACAGCATAATCCCGGTTAGAAATTGCCATAACCAAAAGCCTTCCCAATCCCGGTAAACTAAAGACCTGCTCAATCATAATACTTCCCGCTAAAGTTTCCGCAACTATCATGGCTATAAAGGTAAGAACAGGGATAAATGCATTCTTTAATACATGCCTGTAAAGAATGGGGTTTTCTAAATTACCTTTACTTCTGGCTGTTCTAACATAATCCATTTGAAGTTGTCTGATAATAGAGCTTCTTAAAAACTTTAAGACCATGGCAGCCTTGGGAATTGCATTGGCAAGTGCCGGATAAATCATGTATCCCAGGAATAAACCGAAGTTCTCCCTTGGACCAATATACCTTCCAGGCGTAAACCATTTTAATATGAATCCAAATAGTAATGTTATAATAATGCCAAGAAAGAAAGGCGGTATTCCCATTCCAGTATGAGTAAAGAAGGATATGATTCTGTCTGCGGCTTCCCCTTCCTTCTTAGCTGCTATAATTCCAAGGGGAATAGAAAGAACAACAATAAAAGCAAAGGATAAAACAGCCAGCCAGATAGTTACCGGCATCCTTTCCAATATAAGGGAACTTACTGGTATTTTATATTGGCTGGAAATACCAAAATCACCAGTAAATATCTTAGAAATCCACTTTCCATAACGAATCAAAACATTACCATTTAAATTCATGGCTTCTCTTAAAGCTTCAATAGACTCTTCTGTTGCATTGGTACCCAATTGGGCAATAGCGCTGTCTCCCGGAATTATTTGAAATGCTATAAAAGTGAGAAAGGAAACAACTATTAGCGTAACGGCTAAAGTAAGGATTTTCCTTAGGGTGTATTTCATATTCCTTTTCCTCCTTTTATATGTGTTTTAGTCCTGTTTTAAATAAAGTATGTACTAACTTGTTTTATTTCTCTCTCTGTATTCCAGAATAAAATTAAATATGTCATTCTGAGAGTACATTCAGCAGGACCGCTTCCTGTACTCGAAAAATCTCACCTTTATAGAGATTCTTCACCCTTGGGGATCAGAATGACAAATTATCTTATTTCGTTATTTATCCACACGAATTTATTTTATTGCTAAAGTTATTAACAATTATTCTGTGTAATACACACTGGCCATATCCAATGCAAAAACAGGATAGAAAGTATATCCATCTAATTTTTTATTTACCGCAACTAATAAGGCAGGGTCCTGTATATATACGGCCGCCGCATCTTCTGCTAGAATGGACTGTAGTTCTTTATAGAACGTTATTTTTTCTTCATCCTTAGTTGTCTTAACAGCCTTGTCTAATGTCTGGTCAAATTGTGGGCTGCTATAGTTTAAGAAATTATTTCCCGCATCTGATTTATATCTTTCCAATACATCTCTTGGAGCCAGTTTTGCATCTAAACCAATAACCGTTGCTTCATAATTTCTTCCAACATAAACATCACTTAGCCAGCTTGCCCATTCGATCTGCTCAATTTTAGCAGTAATCCCTGCCTGCTTTAATTGTTCTACAATAACCTGGGTCGTATCCACATGGAATTTATAATTGGAAGGTACTTTAATAGTAAAAGTAAAACCTTCCGGATATCCTGCTTCAGCAAGTAAATCCTTTGCCTTTTTCACATCATAAGTATAAGTTCCCGCCGTTGCTTCATTATAATACTTGGAAAAGCCGGGAAACATATTGCTGCCAATTACGGATCCCTTTCCCCCTGCTACCATATCAAGAATTCCTTGTCTGTCTATTGCATGGTTTAAGGCTTGACGTACTTTAACATCTGTAAATGGTTTTGCATTATTATTTAAAAATAATGCCTGTACCAAATTCATATGACCTTCCGCAATATTAAACTGTTGTGATAATTGAGCTGCCTGGGTTTCTGTTAAATATGGGAAAATATCAAGTGATCCTGCCAATAAATCCAAAACTGCAGAATCCGGATTTGGTACTATTTTAAAAGTTACCTGATCTAAATATGGTTTTCCTGCAACATAATAGTCTTCATTTTTCTCTACAACCAGACTCTCTAATGGTGTATAGGACACGAATTTAAAAGGTCCTGTTCCAACCGGAGCAGTATTCTGGTCTTTGTAATCTTTCGGAATAATGGCACTGGTAAGATAACCTAGTAATTCTGTGTCACCTTCTTTTAATACCACTTCTACTGTAGTTTCATCTAACTTATTTACTTCTGAAACATTAGTAAGCGCCGATTCCACTACAACAGCAGGATCCGCTGTTTCAAGTAAACCGGCGCTTCTTTTAATTGAATATATAACATCATCTGCTGTTACAGGAGCACCGTTATGAAACTTAACATTTTCACGCAAAGGAAAAGTATATACTTTTCCATCTTCCGATATGTCATAACTCTTTGCAACAGCAGGTACTAAATCACCATTTTGGTCAGGTTTTACCAAACCTTCAAACAGATTAAATAAAACTTCCTTAGTTCCTGCCGCTACTGCTTTGTGAGGGTCAAGACTATCTAAATCCTGTGAAATTCCTACTACGATTTTTCCACCGTTAATAGGGGCTTTTGAAGACACATCATTTGCAGGAGCTTTCTCACTATCCTTTTCCTTCCTATTGCCTCCACATCCGTAAAGTGCAATGGATAACACCAGAATCATGAGTATGAAAAATGGATATTTCTTTTTCATTTTAAAACTCCTCCTTATGAAATTTTCTTCATCATATACTTATTATGTGAAAATTGCAAGATATAAATTCATTTTTTTCTAAAAATTATTAAGGTGTCAATTCCTTTCGATACACCTAAATGGATTGCCTCCTTTTTCATTGCTCCCAGCTTATCCTCCACTACTTCCGCTTTTTCGTCACACATTAAACCTGCAATAGGCAATGGCAGTTCCCCAAGGATTTCATATTATTTTAATAATATTTTAGAAACATTATGTCTGGCCTATCAAATCACCACATTTAAGTTGACTTTTTTCTACAACTCTGATAACATTTTTTTATATTTATTAATATAAAGAAGGGGTCAATATTTAATATGAATAATGAAAACCAAAATGAAAGTAATTTGAATGAAAATCCATTCTCTGAAGTAGAATTGGACAAAACTCCTAATGGAGTGCCTGAAGAAACTCCTATTACGGAAAACGCTTCTATATCAGAAGCGGAAAATAATGCCCAGGGGGAAACCTTAAATACTCAATCAGAGAATTTAGAGTTTGGCTCTGAAGATTTAGAACTTAATAAAGAAAACACTATGGGAGAAATGCAGGAAGATATATCTGTACAGCCAAGCTACTCCCAACCGGTTGTAGAAACTGTTTCTGAAACACCAGTAAAAAAGAAACCTACAGGAATAATTATAGCTGCCTTAGTAGCCTTAGTTGTTATTTTGGCGGGTTCTGTTACAGCATTTGCAAATCGTAATAAATTATCCAACGCAATTGCAATGATGACAAAAAGTTCTTCTCAATACTATGCCTATATAGAACAAAAGAATTTTGGCAAACAAATAGATTCCCTTTCAAAAAGTTACGGTGAATCATTAGACAAATATGAAAAGGGAGTTGGTATTGAGAATAACCTGTCATTCACCATCTCTCCTGCACTTTCAATGATGATGGGCTTAAATGAAATTAAACCAATCAATGCAAAGTTTGAAAGCATTTCCAAAGATGGATTAAGCAGTTTTAATGGAGTATTTTCCTATGATAATAAAACTCTTGCATCTTTAGAGTTGTTATCTGATTTGAGTACTACTAATTATTACATTAAAGTACCTGAATTAAGCAGTGCATATTTACTAATGACTATGAAAGACATAATGGAAGAAACAGGCACAGCGGAAGGCACTGATTTTGATTACAATGAATATGCAAAAAATATGCCTAAATTACTGGATAGCAAACTTCTCTCTAAAGACACCTTAAATGCAATGCTAAATAGATATTCTTCTGATATTTATAATAATATTAAAACCGTTGAGGTTGAGAAAAACGTAGAAGTAACTGCTTCTAATGTAACTTCCAGCTATAATAAGCTTACTGCAACTATTACAGAAACAGATGCATATAATATTGTTTTAGCAATTTTAGAAGATGCAAAAACTGATAAAGATTTAGCTAAAATAATAACTGCCTTACAGTTAATGCCTGAGGACGAATATTATAAGACCATTGAAGATGCTATCAATGATATGAAAACGGATATATCAACTCTGTCAAAGGATCCTATTCTGAATATGGTATTATATACAGATAGTAATGGTAATATTATGGGTCGTGAAATAACCCTTATAGACGATAACAAAACTTTCTTAGGATATACTACCGCAAGAGATGGTTCCAAATTAGGCTTTCACATTTGGTGTAAGTCAGAAGATATAGAAATTTTAAATATTACCGCTGATGGAACTATCGGCAATAATGGTTTTACCGGTAATTCTGTTACTTCAGTTAATTACTATGAAGGATATTATGATGAATATGCTTCAAAAAGTTTTAATGTAGCTCTTGAAAATGTGAAATCAAAAGATGGTAAATTAGATGGCAAATTCACTTTAACCTCCGATGAGATGCTTGGTACGGAATTCGTAGTTGAATTTAAATCTACAGCCAAACAGCAGGATATAAACGTCAAAATGATGGCTGGCGGTATTGAGACTGTTGCCTTACTATTAACCAACAAAGAAATACCAACCAAAGATATCAAAACACCTTCTTCTTCTGAGCAAGTTATTGATATGGTAAATAATATGGATTCTTATATAGAATCTTCCGATTTGGATGGATTTCTTACAAATATCCAAGATGTATTAGCAGAAGACTTCGGTCCACTATTTGATCTATTTTTATACGGAATGTAATTATAAAATATAAACGTATCAAGAAATAAATATTAAAATTACTGTAAATAGGAGTTGCTGCAAATTTCATAACGTAGATTGTGTACCTGGTTACCTTTATATGTTTATGAAAGAAATGCAGCAGCTCCTTTTATGGGTATAAATAAATATTTTACTTAACATTATAATAAATCCCCATTTTTTATATTGTCATAACTTTTGTATAAGATATTTTTACTAATATTTTATATTTCCTTTCTTTTATTTCATGGGGCAGTATGTTAAACTTATTGTAATGGATTTTAAAGAATATGATTAAAAAGTACGAAAAGGAAAGAGGTACATCAGCCATGAAAGAAGGCCATTTAAAAAATACAACTCTTGATGACTCTGCTTCTATATATCAGCCAAGACAGGAACAAACAGAAAAACAAAAATTCAGTGAGATGACATTAAAGGAAAAGTTTCGTTATTTTAATGACTATTATAGGATAAAAACAATAGTCCTTGTTGCAATAACCATAGGGATTATTTATATAGCCTATGGCATCTTAAATCCAGGTCCCAAAACAGTATTACATGTAACCTCTATTAATAGCACCATTAACACGGAGGCCGCAGAAACACTGGAGACCAATTTTTCTGAATATTTAAACTTAGACAAAGAGAAAGAAAATATATTCATAGATACTACATTATATCTTGACAACGAGAATGCTATGTCCGAATTGACTATGGCAACAGAACAAAAATTAATGGTTTTGTTTTTCTCCGGTGACATCGACATCTTCATAGCTCCCGAAGCCGAATTTAACCACTATGCCGAAGAAGGCTTCTTCGGTAAACTTTCGGATCAATTAACCACCGAAATGTGCAGCTATTTTGCTGATTCCTTCTACTATACCCAGACGAAAGAAGATCCGGCTAAAGGTGCCTATGGAATTTACCTAAAGGATAGCATATTATATGATAAAAATGGACAACCAATGAATAATCCGGTTCTGGGAATAGCCGTGAACTCCAAACATGCAGAAAATGCGGTTGAATTTATTCGGTATATATTTGAACTAAAATAAAAATAGTAAAGGACGCTTTACCTTATTGAGCTAAAGATATTACATCACTTTATGAAAATTGTGAGAGGGCTTGGTTAGTTTTTTCAAAATCTGCTGGGGACCTTGGGAATGAACACTGGCATTCTCTATCCTGCCACTATCTGCACATACCCCCCGCGCAGATTCTCTGCTAAAACAAACCTAACCCTCTCACCGTTCATATATTTATAGAATGCAACGTCTTTATTTCCTTTGTTGAAATAAGGCTAATTTTCTAATAAAGATTCTTTATTTCTTTCCTATGAATAATAGATGGTTACTTGCTCCCAGAAATTCTGGCTTTTCTGAGCAATAGAAATGATAATTGAGCCAAAGAGCATATCTTTCATCATCCATAGAATTGATTTTATCGGCTAAGAGTTCACTTAGTCCATCTGATGCCACCTCACCAATAATTTGAATATTACACTTCTTCAGCATATCTCTGGCTTGGTCTGCCGTTGAAAAAACAAATGGAAAATCCACAACTTTGAAAGTATCATGATTATAATAATCACTTTTCAAGTCAGCTTTATAACACATGGTTTCCGTAGCAATAACCATGTCATTATTAATAAAGGCATAAAACATAATGCCACTGTTACTGCATACTCTTTTCATTCCATTGATACACTTTAACCGGTCTTCCATACTTTCCAAATGATAAAGAGGTCCAAAGCATAAAACCATATCAAAATAATTATCTTTAAAACCGGATAATTCTAAAGCATTTCCCTGAATAATCTCAAGTTTCATATCTTCCCGTTTTTTTCTTTTCATAAGCTCTACATGATCCTTAACTAACTCTACCGCTGTTACATCATACCCTTTTCCTGCCAAATACAAACTGTATGTACCTGTACCTGCTCCCAAATCTAAAATTCTCATACCTGGCTTAATATGTTTTTCAATTTGCCTGATTGTAGTTAGGAATTCAACTTGCGTAGCCTTAGAAGACAATCTGCTGTCTTCGTTGAAGATACTATATAAAGCTTTCACTCTATCTTCTTCTCTTCCAATCTCCATTAATTCTTCAAAATTCATAACACCCTCCATTCCAGCTCTTTTAGCGTTTCTTAATAACAACAGTAACTTTATAAGTGGGTATAAACTACAGGTTGGAAAACTCTTTTTTAAACCTGGCTCCCATTGCAGCCACGTTTGCTTCTGATGTAGCACTGCCACAAATCAGGGTGTGAGTTATGCCTTTCAATAACTTACACTCCCCCTTATAGAAATAAAATTGTAATACTATTACTGTTTCAGCTATTATACTATAAAGTAATAAAATCAACCACTATAAGCTATGGCTTTTATACCTATTTAAAACCTATTTAAAACATTTAAAGTTAATTTCATTCTTACACCCATTGAATGTTACATCTACTAAAAGGTAACCCTGCTGCCAATAAATAGTGCAAAATATGGAAAAGGTAGCAAGCATTTGATTTTCATTGCAGTTGATAGTAATAAAGAAGCTTAAAATAAGAATTCATGAATTCTCATTTTAAACTTCTTCCGGTGTGATGATGCTATTATTAACTTCAACCATAAATTAAAATCAACCTCCTGGAGTAGGATAATATATTTTCATATAATAATAAAATATATTATCTCTGCTCTTGAAGGTCCTTTGAATTATTTTAAGTAAGTAGTTCTTTAAAATTAATAAGTTTTATTTAGAAGTAATATATCCCTCCGCTTTTAGCAGTTCAGCGATTAAAACACCACCACCTGCTGCTCCACGAAGTGTATTGTGAGACAAACCAACGAATTTATAATCGTATACACTGTCTTCACGAAGTCTGCCTAAAGAAATTCCCATGCCGTTTTCATAATCTTTATCCAGCTTAACCTGGGGGCGATTATCATCCTCTAGATATTGAATAAAGTGTTTTGGTGCACTTGGCAGATTTAATTCCTGAGGCAGACCTTTATATTCCCTCCAGGCTTTAATTATTTGTTCTTTCGTTGGCTTCTTTTCAAAGCTTACAAATACTGCCGCAGTATGACCATCACTTACAGGTACACGGATACACTGGGTTGTAATAATTGGCGCAGTTGCTTTCACGATTTGGCCATTTTCAACTTTGCCCCATATTCTAAGAGGTTCTTGTTCGCTCTTTTCTTCTTCTCCACCAATGTATGGAATAACATTATCAATCATTTCCGGCCAATCTTTAAAGGTTTTTCCCGCACCGGATATTGCTTGATAAGTTGTTGCTACAACAATCTTGGGGCCAAATTCTTTTAAGGCATGAAGAGCCGGGGTATAACTTTGGATAGAACAATTAGGCTTTACTACAATAAAGCCTCTTTTCGTTCCCAAACGTTTCTTTTGGTCTTCAATAACTGATAAATGTTCTGGATTAATTTCAGGTACTACCATTGGTACATCTGGTGTCCATCTATGTGCACTATTGTTGGATACGACGGGAGTTTCTGTTTTGGCATAGGCTTCTTCTATAGCTTTGATTTCTTCTTTCGTCATATCAACTGCACTGAATACAAAGTCTACTCCTTGGCTGACTTCTTTTACGCTATTTACATTTTTTACAATAAGTTTCTTAACTGGTTCCGGCATTGGAGTATTTAATTTCCAACGTTCTCCTACTGCGTCTTCATATGTCTTACCTGCACTTCTTTCACTGGCTGCTACAGAAACAACCTCAAACCAGGGATGATTCTCCAATAATGCAACAAAGCGCTGCCCTACCATACCGGTACCGCCTAAGATACCAACTTTTAATTTGCTCATATTAACACACCAATTCCTTTCGCTTATAAAAGGACAAATACCTTAAAGTGTATTTGTACTACGCACACATGTCTTTCTTGTAGATATACAGTACTCTTCTTATTGATAAAAATCAACTGTTTTCTACTATTTATTGATTTTTTGTGATAAGTGTTTAAATATTCCCCATAAGTATAACAACATTTAGTCACTATTCTTATCTAAAAATCTCATTTTCCCGCCGCTATACTTCTTCGGAATCTCACCAACCTGCTCATTGTTAAAATCCATTTCCACACGCATCTCATTGGTTAATTCACTTGCACAACTGGGGCATAATCTGCCGGAACGTATATTTACACCACATCTTTCACATTGAATAAATATAGGTGAATTCTCCGGTATTTCAATTCGGCTATCTTTTAAATATAGTTTAATATAACGTACCGGAACTCCTGTTTTTTCAGCAACTTCCATAACCGTTGCCGTACCATGTTCGTAGATATAAGCTTTCACTCTTTTAAAAGCCTCATCATCTTGCTTCTTGCAAGAAGGACAGTAACAGCGGCCTATTCCAAAATACTGAAAGATTTTCCCGCACCTCACGCAAGTCCTTATTTCGCCATTTGAATTTCTTTGGTAATTCTCCATCTTTATAACCTTGCTCCTTTCACAGGTTGTAAGAATAATTTATCCTATACTTTTTAGATACTCAAAAAGTAATTCTTGTAATTGCTCTATACTTTCAATTTCATTTACCCGATTTCTTAATTTAGCAGCTAAAGGGTATCCTGTGGTATACCATGCAATATGTTTCCGCATCTCCCTAATACCAATATATTCACCTTTATATTCAATTGACATTCTCGCATGACGAAGTATCATATCTACTGCTTCTTCGGGTGTTGGCTTCTTTGGTGTCTTACCTGTTTGATAATAATCCTTAATCTGTGAAAATATCCATGGGTTACCTCTGGCGCCCCGGGCTATCATGATAGCATCACAGCCCGTCTCATTTACCAGCGCAGCAGCATCTTCTGGTGTGTTTACATCTCCATTACCAATAATCGGTATCCTTACAGCTTCTTTCACCGCTTTAATAATCTTCCAATCTGCTTCTCCACTGTAATATTGCTCACGGGTTCTGCCATGAACGGCAATTGCTGCTGCACCATTGGCTTCTGCTATCTTTGCTATTTCTACTGCATTTGCTGTAGATTCTGTGAATCCTTTACGTATTTTAACGGTGAGAGGTTTTTTAATGGCAGTAGATACAGCATATACAATTTCTCCTATCAGTTTAGGATTCTTCATTAAGCCGGAACCTTCTCCGTTATTTACTACTTTAGGAACCGGGCATCCCATGTTTATATCTAATATATCAAAGTTTTTATCTTCAATACGTTTTGCAGTTTCGCTCATAATATATGGATCTGATCCAAACAATTGAAGTGAAATCGGCCTCTCACCTTCTGCAACTTCCAGAAGCTTTTCTGTATTCTTATTATTATATTGTATACCTTTAGCGCTTACCATTTCCGTATAAATTAAGTCGGCGCCTTGTTCCTTGCATAGCAGACGAAATGGCAGGTCTGTCACTCCTGCCATAGGTCCTAATACAAGATTACCATCTATCTTTACATTTCCAATCATTAAACTCATTAAAACTTACCTGCTCTTTGTATAAGAGTTTTGCCTCTCTAATCCTTCCTGTATGCCTACATACCGGAAAGAGATATTAACTTATTGCTATATATCTATTAAACCTATTCGTTCTATATTCTATTCTTATTATAAATGAGACGGATACCTTGCAAAGTTAAACTGTCATCAAAAATTTGAATCACATCTGTTCCATCTGCAATAATTTTACCAAGTCCCCCTGTTGCAATGACTTTGATCCCTTCTATACCGGATTCTTCAATGACCTTCTTAACAATATACTCAGTTTGTCCTATATAGCCATAAACCAATCCTGCCTGCATACTGGTGATGGTCTCTTTTGCCAAAATAGAATCCGGTTTCTTTATTTCGATTTCCGGTAATCTTGCGGTTTGATGCCATAAAGCATCTGCACAGATACGAATTCCAGGGCTTGTAATTCCTGCAAGGAATGAGCCGTCTTCCGTAATAAGATCATAGGTAGTTGCCGTCCCAAAATCAATCACAATAAGGGGGCCTCCATATAAATCATAAGCTGCTACCGCATCAACAATACGATCCGAACCGATTTCTTTCGGATTTGGAGTAACTATCTTAATGCCGGTTTTTGTTCCTATACCAATTTCAAAAGGCGTTAAGTTAAGGTATTTTATAATAGCAGATTTTAGAGAATGCATAATTCCTGGTACTACAGAAGCTATTGCAGCCGCTTTAATAAGAGAAGAATCTATTCCTTTTGTTTTCAGTAAATCATGAATTATAATTCCATATTCATCAGAGGTCCTTGCTATCCTTGTTGTAATGCGGAAGTTGGCAATTAAAACCTCCTCTTTAAATATACCCAGTGTAACATTGGTATTTCCTACATCAATTACCAGTAACATAACCATCCTCCCGTTCTATTTATCCTCTAAATCAACATCTTCGCCTAGAAAGAAAACCTTATAATATAATTCTAACGACTCTAATAACTCTTCTTTATTCTGTCTGATTTCCTTTATTTTGAGGACACTTCCAATTTCATCAAAAAGAAGGTCTCCTTCATCACTGGTCACATTAAACATTAAGCTGCCTTCTTCGTCAAACTCCAATGTAAGAATACCTCCTACATCTTCTGTATATAAAACACACATGATTTTTAATTCTTCTTTAATAGAATCCGGAAGAGAATCAAAATCTTCATTTAAATAAAATTTATGTTCATAAGAACTGCTGGCGCATAAAACCATCTTATCCTGATACATATCCATCCATACCCTTTCGGCTAAACTTTTTTATTATATCATGAACAAAAAGCTTGTTCATAATCTTGGCACTTCAATCGGTAATTACATGCAAGCATGTAATTATCTCATTCCGTTTGTATTATATCATGAACGAAGAACTTGTTCATGATCTTGGCACTCCAATCGGTAATTACATGCAAGCATGCAATTACCTCATTCCGTTTGTATTATATCATAATAAACGGAAATATAAAATATTTCAAGTAAATTTAAGACAACCTGGGATAATATTTTATGCTGATAAAAACTGCTTATACTGTAGGGCAATACTCTACTTACCCACAACGTAAGAGGACTCCGAAAATCATGATTTAATGACTTTCGGAGTTCTCTATACCGATTCAGTAAAACATACTTTTGCTTAATTTCCAAGTGTAGCGACCATAACCGCCTTTATGGTATGCATGCGGTTTTCCGCTTCATCAAAAACAACCTCACTATGTTTTTCAAAAACATCTTCCGTAACTTCATTCCCTTTTACTGCTGGAAGGCAATGCAAGAAAATCGTTTCTTTCTTACCTATCTTCTCCATTAAAGACTGATTTACCTGATAAGGTTTTAAAAGAGCAATACGTTCTGCCGCAAGGTCTTCCTCGCCCATGGAGCACCATACATCTGTATAAATGGCATCTGCTCCTTTTACCCCATCTATATCTTCTGTGATCGTTATTGTGCTGCCTGCGGCATCTGCATATTCTCTGCAGGTCTTTACTAACCCTCCTTCCGGCCATAAGGACTTTGGAGCAAGGATGGTAAAGTTAATACCCAGTTTACCAGAGCCAATCATTAAACTGTTTGCCATATTATTTCTTCCGTCACCAACAAATACTAAATGAAGTCCTGCCAACTTTCCAAATTGCTCCTTTAATGTTAAGAAGTCTGCTAAAATCTGTGTTGGATGATACAAATCCGTTAAACCATTCCATACAGGTACTCCGCTATATTTAGCAAGTTTTTCAACGGTTTCCTGCTTAAATCCGCGAAATTCAATCCCGTCAAAAATTCTTCCTAATACTCTTGCAGTATCTTCGATACTTTCTTTATGTCCCAATTGAATATCGTTCTTTCCCAAATATTCAGGATGTCCACCTTCATCAACACATCCCACTGTAAATGCACATCTGGTTCTGGTGGAAGGCTTTTCAAATATTAATGCAATATTCTTGCCCTTTAAACTATTTCCTGTAATGCCTTGTTTCTTTTTACCTTTCAAGTCCGCTGCCAAATCTATTAAATATTCAATCTCAGCTGGTGTAAAATCTTTTAAGGTTAACAAACTACGTCCTTTCAAATTCATATTAAGTCCTCCTTTTATAAAATATAAGCAATCATTTTCAGTTATCTTTAGCAATACGTTTATATTATATTTATAAATTATATTGTTTATTTATACATGATAATTAATTTTAAATTATTTGTCAATAGATTTATTTGTATTATAAAAAGGAAGTTCTAACACCCATATAAAAAGTGTAGAACTTCCTTAGATGAATCATTTATCTATAATTATTTGTTCCTATATAACTTTCTGCATCTGTATTATACTTTTCATCTGAGATAGGATTAGAACTGCTTTTTTCTTTCCTATATTCTGCAATTAAATCCCGATCTAATATTTCTTTAGAGGTCTTCTTTATCTTAACGGCTCTATTATAGTCTTCTTCAAAAAGCGACCCATCCAATTCTTCATGGGTTCCCACATCCCAAGCTCTGCTTCCATCAAAGACACCTTCTCTGGATATCTCAAACATAACATTATTATGTATGAAAGATCCTTCGAATAAATATGCCGTAAACGCTGCAAAACCTTCTTTTGCATTCACCAAATCCTGACCTAAAATATATGGATTATCTATCTCCAGACCCATAATATTAGCAATAGTGGGGAGAAAATCAATCTGGCCCCCTGTTGTTGATATGGTTCTATATACATTACTTCCAGGAACATGTATGATTAAAGGCACTCTTAACATTTCATCATAATCATATTCTCTGCCTAAATACGCTTCCATCTTTTCTTTATTGTTATCCATATTTTTATTCAAGCCATGATGGTCACCATATAGGGCAATTATAGAATTCTCATAAAGTCCTTTATCTTTTAAATCTGCAATAAATTGTCCAAGGGCTTCGTCCATATAATGAATGGTTTGCAGGTAGGAACCAAACTTCGTATCTTTATCTTCTTCCTTAAGTACCAAAGTATTGTATTCTTCATCCAAAAGATAAGGATGATGGCTGGTTAAAGTAATAATAAAACTAAAGAAAGGTTCTTTCTGTTCATCTAAAATATCAATTGCCTGTTTAAACATGGATTTATCCGAGATACCTAATCCAATCGTTTCACTTGCATCCAGATCTTCCATACTATAGAATTCCTCAATGCCCTGCCCCGGATAAGCAGCCTCTCTATTCCAAAACGCACCCTCATAACCGTGAATAGCCAGGGTCTTGTATCCATTATCATTTAAAATCCAGGGAAGTCCATAAAAAGTATTCTTTTCATATAATGTATAACACTCCCGGTCAATAACCGGGTATAAACTATTTAAGGTGGCAAATTCCGCATCTACGGTATTTCCCTTCCCTATAGTGCTATAATACCTATTAAAATATATAGAATCTTTACCAATTAAGGAATTCAAATTCGGAGTAAGTATTTGTCCATTGTATTCTGCACCAATAACAAAGTTTTGTAAAGCTTCTACTTGAATCAGTATAAGATTTTTGTCTTTTCCTATTCCATGGAGGGTTAGTCCTTCTTCCTTGGGGGCAACCTCATCCACTACTTCCAAAACTTCTTCCACCGGTATCTCTTCTGTTACTATATTATCTGCAACAGCATTATAGATATCATTTACATGATTTGTAAAAAACTCCACACTATTAACCTTATCAATCGCTACACTATCTAATGGATTTACAACCAGTAAACCAAAAATCGCGCATAAGCCTGCAATTAAATACTTCATTTCTCTTTTAAAGCTCCAACTGTTTTTTGTGCTGGTGTCATCGGCATGCTTTTTAAAATAATAATAA
This sequence comes from Anaerocolumna sp., assembly GCF_032079385.1. Taxonomy (NCBI): domain Bacteria; kingdom Bacillati; phylum Bacillota; class Clostridia; order Lachnospirales; family Lachnospiraceae; genus Anaerocolumna; species Anaerocolumna sp. Next base: position 38,048 of record NZ_DAMAUC010000024.1, on the reverse strand, counting down.
ACAAACGGAATATCTAAGAACAACAGAAAGCTTGCTGGAATTAAAGTTGCGATAAAACTATCTGGAACGGCAGCAACATTCTTTGCCTGCCAAAGTTGTTTAATGGAAACCGTTTGATTATAATAATTATAATACATGGAATCAGCAAACATTAATAAACTGACTAAGCTATATACAATTAGAAATAGTCCCTTTTTATGTTTAAACTTAATTCTGCTAAAGCCTATAAACATAATACCAAGGGCTATAATGCTGACTATAATAATAAAACTGTCCAGAATATTAGCATCGATCAATCCATAATACACAATTAGCTTTATTGTAAACAAAAGCAAAATCATATAAGGTGATTGTAAAATCTTTTTGTACTGTTTCATAATAAATGCACTCCTTTTATCAGTTAAACAGAGTACCATCTGTTTCTTAAATCCTCATCCATTCCTTTTATATAATAGCTCAAAGAGATTCTATTATCAAGACAAGAATTCTTAAGATTATCTTAAAAAAATTGGAAATTTGAAGATATTTATGTTAAATAAAATTAATGCCTGATTATTAATACTCTGAGTCTGAAGGAAGTGAGATATTTTTTTCTCTTTTCTCCAGCCTTTTTATAACTCAGATTTATTAAAAAATCAGGCATTAAATTAAAAGTTTTATTCCATTATAAATTCAATTTTGAACAGCGATATAAATAGTGGCAAGTTAAGAAAATCATATAAGAGAATCTGCTTTCTTCTAACTAATCTTCTTTACTTACTTCTGTTAAAGATTTTACAAGTCCTGCAATTCCCTGGATTTCAGAAGGAATTATAATCTTCGTAGCTTTTCCGTCTGCAGCTTTTGCAAAAGCTTCCAGACTCTTTAATTGAAGCACTGCATTTCCTGGCTGGGAATCATTTAAGAAACGGATACCATCTGCATTGGCCTTTTGTACCGCAAGTATAGCTTCTGCCTGACCCTCTGCTTCTCTAATGGTAGCTTCTTTTTGAGCTTCTGCTCTTAATATAGCCGCTTCTTTTGAAGCTTCCGCTTCAAGAATTACTGCCTGCTTCTTACCTTCTGCAACAAGAACAGCGGAGGTTTTCTCACCCTCTGCGCGAAGAATTGCTTCTCTTCTCTCTCTTTCCGCTTTCATCTGCTTCTCCATAGCATCCTGAATAGCAGTTGGAGGAATAATATTCTTTAATTCCACACGGGTAACTTTAATACCCCAGGGATCTGTTGCTATATCAAGTGAAACACGCATCTTCGTATTAATAATCTCTCTGGAAGTCAATGTTTCGTCCAATTCCAAATCACCAATGATATTTCTTAATGTAGTGGCAGATAAATTCTCGATAGCCATTAGCGGGCGCTCTACACCATAGGTATACAACTTAGGATCTGTAATCTGGAAAAATAAAACGGTGTCAATTTTCATAGTTACATTATCCTTTGTAATAACTGGCTGAGGAGCGAAATCCACTACCTGCTCCTTTAAGGATACTCTTTTTGCTACTTTATCTATAACTGGTACAATAAAGTGAATACCTACATCTAATGTAGTCTGATATCCCCCAAGGCGCTCAACTACATAAGCCGTAGCCTGTGGAACAATTTTAATGCTGGATGCTAAAATTAATAATATAATAACACCTAAAATAATAAGAAAAATGTCCATATTATATTTCCTCCTTTATATCAACAATCAATTTTACACCTGATACTTTTCTTACAGTTACTCTTTCTCCTACGGGAATAACTGCATCATCATCTACTGCTCTGGCCATCCATTCCTGTCCGTTAAGCATAACCCATCCTGTAGCGTTTAAATTATCAATTACTTCAATCACTTTCGCATCTTTTCCTATAAGTAAATCAATATTCGTCTTAACACGTTGTTTATTAAAATATTTTTTTGCTACAGGCCTTGTAAAAAATAACAGTAAAAATGAAACAATTAAACAAACCGCTATTTCTAATATGGCGTTATCCACAAACAGGGAAAGGAAAAAAGCAACTAGAGAACCACCGGCAAACCATATGGTAGTCAGGCCCAGTGTGATAATCTCTATTAGTAAGAGTACTGCTAAAATTATTAACCAGTACATTGAATCCATCTTGTAAGCACCCCCTTATTATCACTATGGTATTTTTATTTTACTGCATATTACCATAATATACAAGAATAGTTTAATATATTATATATTATACCTTTTATTATTTAATAATGGAAGTAATTTATATTTTTAATCATCCTGCGGCTCCCTAAGCTCTATTTCAGTTAAAAATTTAGGGCGCTAATTATCAAATCATAAGTATTTCTATATTATGTGTAACATTATTCAAAATAAAAGATTGGTATTCTCATACCAACCTTGTACGTTTTTTTATTATTTATGCAATTCCATTTATAAAATGACTCAGCCTTAACAGAACATTCTATCTCACTCTTTTTTGGCGGTATATCTCATACATCAAAACCGCTGCTGCAATTGCAGCATTTAAAGACTCCACATTACCCTCCATTGGAATCTTTATATATTTTGTTGCCATTTCGGTGATTTCATCGCTTAAACCATTAGCTTCGTTGCCAATTAGGATAGCACTTTTTCCGTTATAGTCCACTTCATCATAATAATAATGGGCCGACAGATGTGCTGCATATATAGAAATATTATGCTTTTTCACTTTGATAATTGCCTCTTTTAAGTCTTCCACATAAACAAAAGGCATTCGATAAATGGCGCCCATAGTGGATCGAATTACCTTCGGATTATACATGTCAACAGAAGCTTTACTAAGAATAATTCCCGTCACTCCTGCACCCTCTGCTGTACGGACAATAGTGCCAAGATTCCCCGGGTCCCTAAGATCCTCCAAAATTACCAGATTTGCATTAGAAGTCTGTAACATTTCTTTCAAATTATATTCCGGTTTTTTCACAATAGCCATAATTCCCTGAGGGGTTAAGGTATCGGAAGCTTCTTTTAATACAGTATCTTCTACTATTTCATATGGAATATTCTTAAGATAGTCAGGCGTTTCCAATACCTTTTCTTCATAAAAGCTATTGGAAACATATGCTTTTATCAGCTTCCCAAAGGTTACAGATTCCTCAAACATTTTAATTCCTTCTATTACAAAGGCACCTTGTTCCTCTCTGGCTTTGGATTTCTTTTGCAATTGTATGATGTTTTTAATCTGTCCATTAGAAGTACTGCTAATCATAATTATTCCTCTGTCAAACTAGACTTTAATTCCTCATATAATTCTATTAACTATTTCGCAATTTAGATATTTTCTAAATTCTCTCTAGGCACTTTCATTCATCTTACTTAATTTAGCCGCCTGGTCCGCTGCAATCAGACTGTCAACGACTTCATCTAAGTCTCCGTTTAAAATATCGTCCAATCTATGAAGTGTTAATTTAATTCTATGATCCGTTACACGTCCCTGGGGGAAATTATAGGTTCTGATTTTTTCAGAACGGTCACCTGTACCAACCTGGCTTCTTCTGGCTTCCGCTTCTGCATTATGAGCCTTCTCCAGCTCTAATTCATAAAGTTTTGCACGTAATACCTTTAAGGCTTTATCTCTGTTTTTTAACTGGGATTTTTCGTCCTGACAGGAGATTACAATACCAGTAGGGATGTGAGTAAGACGTACTGCGGAGTCCGTTGTATTAACGCACTGTCCTCCATTACCAGAAGCACGGAATACATCAAACTTACAATCATTTAAATCAAGTTCTACTTCCACATCTTCTGCTTCAGGCATAATTGCAACGGTTGTGGTTGAGGTATGAATACGTCCACCTGATTCTGTCACTGGAATTCTTTGTACTCTGTGTACACCGCTTTCGTATTTCATACGGGAATATACACCTTTACCATTAATCATAAATACAACTTCCTTAAATCCGCCTAAACCATTTTCATTTAAGTTTATCATATCAACTTTCCAGTGTTGGCTTTCTGCATACTTAGAGTACATTCTAAATAGCTCAGCAGCAAATAATGCTGCTTCATCTCCGCCAGCACCTCCACGGATTTCAACAATAACATTCTTTTCATCATTAGGGTCTTTTGGTAAAAGGAGAATCTTCAGATCATTCTCAATTTCGACTAGCCTTTGCTTGCAGTCATTTAATTCTTCTTTAGCAAGTTCACGCATTTCTTCGTCTTTTTCTTCTTCTAACATCTTCAGACTGTCATCAATGGCTTCTTTTGTGCTTTTATATTCTTTATATTTATCTACAATGGCGCTTAAATCGCTTTGTTCCTTCATAAGCTTACGATACTTATTTTGATCATTAATTACTCCCGGATCATTTAATTCTTGAATGATTTCTTCATATCTTATTAAAAGATCCTCTAATTTATCAAACATTACATATTCCTCCAATAATAACTTCATTTATAAATTATATTCTACTTTGTATCAGATTATATTCTACGCTAAGTGAAGGGCTCCTCTTGATTTACGTATCTGCCTGTAACAACCCGGTCTAAACCGGCTAAGTCTTTTATAATACGAATATCCTGAAAACCTTTTTCTTTCAGAAGCTGGCTTACTGCCGCCCCCTGATCACATCCTATTTCAAAGAAAATGAATCCGCCCGGATTTATATAATCCGTTCCTTCCGACAGAATACGTCTATAGAAGTATAGACCGTCTTCTTTACCATCCAAAGCGATGGAAGGCTCATGGTCTTTTACCTCCTCCATTAAGGTTTCAATATCCGAAGTAGGGATATATGGAGGATTGGATACAATAATATCATATTTGCCCTGTACCTGTTCAAACAAATTGCTTTGCAAGAACTGCACATTGGCTTCCAATCGGGTATTATTTTCATCTGCTATCTTTAAAGCTGATGCTGATATATCCGCGCCAGTTCCTGACTTAATGTTCCCTAGTCTATCCAAACTAATAATAATACAACCGGAACCGGTACACATATCTAATACGGTTTTTCCATCAGCGGCTTTTAGAACTTCCTGAACTAATATTTCGGTATCCTGTCTGGGTATTAATACCTCATTTGATACTTTAAAATTAAGCCCCATGAACTCCTGCTCACCCGTTATATGCTGAAGAGGAATGTGATTGCCACGTTTCTTTATTAATTCCATATACTCACAATATTGCTCTTTTGAAATAGGCATAGAAGAATGCATCAGGTAATGAGCACGATTCATTCTAAACAGAAAAGATAACAGATACCATGCGTCAATATCACTATCTGCAATCTGTTTCTCTTTCAAGAATCTTCTGCCCTCCTGTAATGCATTCTCTAATGTTTTCATGTTATATCATTCCTCTTCTTTGCTTTTCTCATTAATGAAAAGATAACGGTCTAATGCCCTTAATATCTCATCGTCTTCTTCCTCGTCAATATACGGATTTGCTTTGTATTCCAGCTCCGTCACAGTTGCTGCTGTCTCTTCATCCGCCGGATGCTTTTTGCCAGAAGCTTTTATATCTTCACTGCTATTAGTATTCTTACGGTCAGACTTTTTATACTTTTCACCTTGATGTCTATTGCCTTTATCCGAGATATCATTCTTTTGGTTTCCCTTATCTTCTTTTTCATCTTCCGGAGGAAGAAAAGTGCTGTCTGCTTTTAACTTGGATTTTGCCTTTAGGCTCTCTTTTTTAGCAATAATTTCTTCTATAGTTTCTTCTGTTTTTTTATCTGTATTTTGATTTTGATTTACTTTATTGCTGCGGCTAGGATTACTATTTTCATTTGATTTATTTTCATCTAATTTATTATCAATTGATTTGCTTTTTTCATTTTTATTGTTTGTCTTGGCATTTTTCCCGGACTTTTTAGCTGACTTATTTTTAGAAGCTTTCCCCTTATTTGTGTTCAGGAATTCTTCCCAGTCAAAAACCGCTTCCACTGATTGAATAGCAACTTCAATCATGTCATTATCAGGCTCTTTTGTGGTAAGGGCCTGAAGCCACATACCCGGTCTGCTTAAGATGTTAACAAGCTTTGATTCGTTTCTTCCGGCCAAACGGATAAACTCATAAGAAACACCTGCAATTACTGGTATTAATAATATTCTGATTACATAACGCAGCCACTGCTGTTCAACACGTATAAAGATAAAAAATATAATGCTGACAAACATAACAATAAACATAAAACTGGTTCCGCATCTTTTATGTTCTCTGGACTGGCGTTTTACATTTTCAACGGTTAATTCATAACCTCGTTCAATACAGTTAATAGTCTTATGTTCCGCACCATGATACATAAACATGCGTTTAATATCCTTAATCTGAGATATGGCTGCTACATAAGAAATAAATAACAAAATACGGATACACCCTTCGATAATGGTTAACAAAACCCGGGACTGAATCACTTCGGTCAATAAACCGGCTAGAAAACCGGGAAGGAGAATAAATATGCCGATGGCTAGTATTACAGAAATGACCATAGTAATTCCCATAACAACACTTTCTGCTTTTTCCTTAAAAATTTTAGAAAATGCCTTCTCCATCTTACTTGGTTTTACTTCTTCCTCTTCTTCAAAAAAACTTGCTGAAAAAGTTAATGTTCTGCTGCCAATGATCATGGATTCCACAAAAGATAACATTCCTCGAAAGATCGGAAGCTTAAATATTTTATATTTTTCTGCTGCACTGACAAAGGTACTTTTTTCAATTACAATTTCCTTATTGGGTTTTCTGACAGCAATGGCATATTCATCTTTATTTTTCATCATTACGCCTTCAATAACTGCTTGTCCGCCTATTCCTGATGGTTTCATATACCCCACATCCTCTCTTCAAAAATGCTATCTATCTTATGTTTCTAAAAATAAAAGCGGAATGTCTATTTTCAAAAAGAAAGACCTCTTTCAATTTAAAAATAGGCTGAGATTCTCCAACCTCAACCTGTTTTTAACATGATATGTTTCTGTCATTCTATTTGTTTTGACTAAGGCCATATCTACGATTGAACTTATCAATAGCTCCGCGAGCAGCAGCTGCTTTCTGCTGTCCTGTGTAGAATGAATGGCACTTAGAACATATTTCTACGTGGATTTCACTCTTTGTTGAACCTGTTACGAATTCGTTACCACAGTTACATGTAACCTTTGCCTGATGATAATTTGGATGTATTCCTTCTTTCATTACTTTCACCTCTTTGCAACTATACTAATTTTTAAAGTTGACTTATGTCAAACTAATCATTTCAAATAAACAGCTTTTTAATTATAGCATAGGTTGTTCTTTTATGCAATACCTAAAACACAATTTTTGTCTTTTTTATCATTTCAATAAATTCAACATTATTCTTAGTTCTTAAGAACATTTCTATAATTCTTTCAGCTGCTTCGTCGGATTTTAAACCATTTAAAGCTTTGCGCATTAAATAGGTAGCTTCTAATTCTGACTGATTTAATAATAAATCTTCTCTTCTGGTACTTGATTTTGGTAAATCAATAGCAGGGAATATTCTTTTCTCTGATAAACTTCTGTCTAATACCAGCTCCATGTTACCGGTTCCCTTAAATTCTTCAAAAATTACGTCGTCCATTCTACTTCCGGTATCCACTAAAGCTGTTGCAAGAACAGTAAGGCTTCCTCCTTCACGCATATTCCTTGCCGCACCAAAGATACGTTTCGGCATATGAAGGGCCGCTGGATCCAAACCACCGGATAATGTTCTTCCGCTGGCTTGTACCGTTAAGTTATAAGCTCTTGCCAGTCGTGTAATACTGTCTAGCAGAATAATAACATCCTTTTTATGTTCAACCAGTCTTTTGGCACGTTCGATTACCATTTCGGAAACACGCTTATGGTTATCTGGGAGTTCATCAAAAGTAGAATAAATTACTTCTACATTCTTTCCTTCGATGGATTCCTTAATATCTGTTACTTCCTCCGGACGTTCATCAATTAATAATATAATCAGATTCATTTCCGGATGATTTTTGGTAATAGCTTTTGCAATCTGTTTTAATAAAGTAGTTTTTCCGGTCTTAGGCTGAGATACAATCATACCTCTTTGTCCCTTGCCAATAGGTGAAATTAAATCCACCATCCTCATGGAAACACTTGTCCCTTGAGTTTCCAGATGAATTCTCTCATTAGGGAAAATAGGTGTTAAATCTTCGAACCTTTTCCTTCTTTGAGCCTCAGATGGATGAAAGCCGTTAACACTCTTAACAAATAAAAGTGCGCTGAATTTTTCATTCTGGCTTTTGATTCTCGTATTGCCGGCTACAATATCACCGGTTTTTAAACCGAATCTTCTGATTTGTGCCGGGGACACATACACATCATTCTCACCGGGCAGATAATTATCACAACGGATAAATCCAAATCCATCCGGCATGATTTCCAGTATTCCCTCTTTGGTTTCTCCGCTGTCCAATTGTTCTGCTTCTGATGAGGTATTGAGTTTCTTTGCATCATTTTGTACTTTGTTTCTTCTAAAATCCGAATCCTGTTGTCCCATATCTTGACCTTGTATATCCTGCTTATTCTGTTCTTCCGTCGTATTGTCTTGTGTTCGTATTGGTTCCTCCGTCGTCATCCCATTTAAATCATTGTTCTCATTTTCTTTCAATGCATCAATCAGCTCTTGTTTTCTTAATGCGGTTATTCCTTTAATTCCTTTAATCTTTGCCAAAGCTCTAAGCTCCGTTAGAGACATTGCGTTCAAATTTGTTTCCATGTACACGCTCCTTTAATAAGGTCTTTAATAACTATTATTCTTATAAACATTATTAAGCTATTTTTTTACAGTTTCAGTTGGGAGTAATTACGATTAAGATAAGACGACTCTAATGAAATAAGCAGTATTGAAAAATCAAATAAACTTTTACTTATTATACACCTATTCTATTTGAAAAAAAAGGCTTTTTTTAAAATAAGATTAAAATAGGACCAAAGAATTAAATTTTGAGGCCTATTTATGGTTCCCCGGACTTGTTTTACCTGGTTTCAAGTGGTATCATTATCAAAAACAGAAAAGAATTAAATAACTAAGTAACATACTGAAACCAAAAGAAACGGAAGGTATAATACTATGAATTTAAATGACCAGGCTTTATTGTTACACGAAAAATGGAACGGAAAAATCGAAACCACTTCGAAATGTTCCGTTAATTCCAGAGAAGATCTTGCGTTAGCCTATACACCGGGTGTTGCGGAACCTTGTAAAGAAATAAATAAAAATCCTGAAGCAGCTTACCGTTATACACTAAAAGCCAATACCGTAGCAGTTATTTCTGATGGAAGCGCTGTTTTAGGTCTGGGTAATATCGGGCCCTTAGCTGCCATGCCGGTTATGGAGGGAAAAGCAGTATTGTTCAAGGAATTTGCAGGTGTAAATGCATTCCCGATATGTCTGGATACTCAGGATACGGAAGAAATCATTAAAACCATTGTTAATATTGCTCCTGCCTTTGGAGGAATTAATCTGGAAGATATTGCAGCTCCCCGTTGCTTTGAAATTGAGGAACGCTTAAAGAAACAATTAAACATTCCTGTATTTCACGACGATCAGCACGGCACTGCCATCGTTGTATTAGCAGGTGTTATTAACAGCTTAAAAGTAACCGGAAAACAAAAAGAAGACTGTAAAGTTGTAGTAAATGGTGCCGGTTCTGCAGGCATTGCTATAGCTAAATTATTATTAAATTATGGATTCAACAACGTAACTTTTTGTGATAAATCCGGTATCTTATCTAAGTCTGCTCCTGGTTTGAACTGGATGCAGCAGCAAATGATGGAGGTAACAAATCTGTCCGGTGAGCAGGGCACATTAGCTGATGCACTAAAAGGCTCAGATATATTTATCGGCGTATCTGCTCCAAATATACTTACCAAAGAAATGGTAGCTTCCATGAATAAAGATTCCATTCTCTTTGCCATGGCAAATCCTGTACCGGAAATTATGCCTGATCTGGCAAAAGAAGCAGGAGCTAAAATTGTAGGTACCGGCCGTTCCGATTTTCCTAATCAGGTAAATAATGTACTTGCCTTCCCCGGAATATTCAAAGGCGCATTAGAAGGACGGGCGGAACAAATTACAGAGGAAATGAAGCTGGCCGCTGCTGAAGCTATTGCCGGATTAGTAGATGACAACGAACTTAATGAAGATAATATTATGCCCCAGCCTTTTGATCCAAGAGTATGTACCGCTGTATGCAATGCCATTAAATCTCATATAGCAAAATAACACTATACATTACCCTTTACTGATATAATAGAATTTAAACTGTAGGATTAAAATTATTAAGGAGCATTTAATTGACTAATATACAACCTTGGGGAGATAAACCTTATTATTCCCTTGATTATTATTTAAAGCAAGAATTTGGCCAAAAAGTATACAAACTGTCTCTAAACGGTGGAATGACCTGCCCCAATCGGGACGGAACACTAGGGAAATCTGGATGTATCTTCTGCAGCTTGGGCGGTTCCGGAGATTTTGCTGCTTCTCCAAACCTTTCCGTTACCAATCAGATTGAAGAAGCAAAAGAATTGGTGAAAGCAAAGGTTAGAGGCAGGAGGGTAGTTTCAGAAACCGGCACTGCTGAAAAATATATCGCTTATTTTCAGGCCTATACTAACACCTATGGTGAAATATCTTATCTGCGTAAGCTGTTTACAGAAGCAATATCCCATCCGGATATTGCAGCTTTATCCATAGCAACCCGCCCGGATTGTCTTGGAGATGATGTAATTGATCTTCTTTCAGATTTAAACAAAGTAAAACCGGTATGGATTGAACTTGGTTTGCAGACCTGTCACGAGAAAACCTCCCAGTTTATACGAAGAGGCTATTCTCTCCCCTGCTTTGAAGAAGCTGTGAAAAATCTGCACCAAATAAATGTTACTGTAATCGTTCATGTTATACTTGGTTTACCCGGAGAAAGTTTTGCTGATATGTTAGAAACCATATCCTACATTACCTCCTTCCATAAAAGAGGAATACCTATTCAGGGAATAAAATTGCAATTACTCCATGTATTAAAAGGTACTGACTTAGCAAAACACTCGTTCCATGTACTTACTCTTGAAGAATACATAGATATTCTCATATCCTGTATTGAGATGCTTCCAAGAGATATGGTCATTCATAGAATAACCGGAGACGGACCTAAGAATTTATTAATTGCTCCCTTATGGAGCTCAAATAAAAAGTTAGTCTTGAATAGAATCCACCAAGAGTTTAAAATAAGAGAGACATGGCAGGGTAAATACTGCCATGTTATATAATGAAAAAACAAATGAAAGGGTTAGCAATTTGTGCTACACAAAAATCACTAACATTATTAAATGGTGCTAAAGCACCGGAATCGAGGTTGTTTTATGGAATCAGATGCTTTTACATTATATAAATTGATTATATTATTTCTTTTGGATAAAGTAGATTTTCCTTTAACTAATTCACAAATATCCAACTTTATATTAGAGAAGGGGTATACCAACTATTTTAATATTCAACAATCTATCTCCGAATTGATCGAAGCTGAGTTCATAAATATGGAATCCATCGGACATAACTCATATTATAAGATTAATAATGAGGGCAGAGAAACCTTGTCTTTCTTTGATAATATGATTTCTACCGTAATTCAGGAAGAAATCATTGAGTACTTAAAAGAAAATCAGTATTCACTTAGAAATGAAACTTCTATCCTTGCGGAATACTTTGAAGCAAAAAAGGGTGAATATATGGCTCATCTCCGTGTATTGGAAAAGGAAGAACCCATTATCGACTTAAGTATATCCGTACCCACAAAAGAAGAAGCTTCCACCATATGTAATAATTGGAGAACAGAAAGTCAAAAGATATACGCTTTCGTGGTATCTACTCTACTGAAAGAAGAGGAAGAATAGTATAAAATTTTGGTTACTTAAGAGGCTGCTGCAGTATAAATGAGAATATCGGCTATGGTAAATAGATTGATATTACAACCCATATCCGGTATAAAGCATTCATTTGCAGCAGCCTCTTTCTCGTTAAATCGGAAATATTTTCTTTAATTAATTTCCTTATCTTCCATTACTTCTTCAATACATTCCCATATTTCATCTCTTCCCTGCTTGGTAACTGATGAAAAGGGTATAATTCTCGTTCCGGGTTTTACATTTAACCCTTCCCTTACTATCTTTATCTGTTTGTCTTTCTGACTACGATTAATTTTATCCAGTTTCGTTGCAATAATAACAGGTTCAAATCCGTTATAAACAATCCACTCGTACATATTCCGATCATTAGCGGAAGGCTCATGACGAATGTCGATTAATAAAAAGATAATCTTTAACTGCTTTGATGTTTTAAGATAACCTTCAATCATTTTACCCCATTTTTCTTTTAAAGCTTCTGAAACTTTAGCATAACCATAACCTGGAAGATCCACAAAATATAAGGCATCATTAATGTTATAAAAATTAATAGTTTGGGTTTTACCCGGTTGTGAAGATGTTCTTGCATATGCTTTGCGGTTCATCAAACCATTAATAAGAGATGATTTACCTACATTGGACTTCCCTGCAAATGCAATCTCAATTTTATCATTCTGCGGCAATGTACTAGTAATACCGCATACCGTTTCTAAATTTACACTTTTAACAACCATGTTACTCTCCTATTCTGCCCATGTCTTTTGCGCATACGACAGTTTGTCCTATCTACTTTTCTTCCGGAACAAGTGCCAAGGAAAGCACTTCCTCCATAGTATCCACATATTGAATGTCAATTCCGTACAAAATCTCTGAGGATATCTCTTCAACATCTTTTTTGTTCTGAGCCGGTACCAATACCAGTTTGATTTTCGCCGTTTTTGCAGCCAATATCTTTTCTTTTAATCCTCCAATTGGAAGAACCCTTCCTCTTAGAGTAATCTCACCGGTCATGGCTACCTCTGCACGAACCGGCCTATTTAGAACTGCTGACATCATCGCTGTTGCCATGGTAATTCCGGCAGAGGGACCATCTTTTGGTACCGCCCCTTCCGGTATATGAATGTGTATATCATGTTTCTCAAAATATTCACTTTCTATACCATATTGTTCACTGACGGAACGAATATAACTAATACCTGCCCTTGCAGATTCTTTCATAACATCGCCTAATTGACCTGTTAATTCAAATTTGCCCTTACCTGGCATAACATTTACTTCAATTTGCAGGGTATCACCGCCTACACTTGTCCATGCAAGACCTCTTACAATACCAATTTCACTTTTCTCATTGGCCATTTGGTGGGTATATTTTTCTTTACCTAAATATTTCTCTAGGTTCTTATCCGTAATCTTGATTTGTAATTTCTTTTTGCTCACCAACTCTTTTGCCGCTTTTCTGCATATTTCACTTAATTTTCTTTCCAGATTACGAACTCCTGCTTCTTTTGTATAGCCGGAAATGATTCGTTTTAAAGCAGTTTCGGAAAGAGTTAATTGTTTCTCTTTTAAACCATTTTTGTCCATAACCTTTTTGATCAAATGCTCTTTTGCTATATGAAGTTTTTCATTCTCCGTATAACTGGTAACTTCGATCAGTTCCATTCTATCCAGTAATGGCCTTGGTATGGTTTGCACGGTATTGGCAGTGGCAATAAATAAAACTTCGGATAAATCTACAGGAATTTCAATATAATGGTCAACAAACTTATTGTTTTGTTCTCCATCCAGTACTTCTAAAAGGGCAGAAGAAGTATCTCCTTTATAATCACTGCTTACCTTATCAATTTCATCTAATAAGTATAATGGATTCTTTACACCTGCACTTTTTAAACCGGATACGATTCTTCCCGGCAATGCCCCAACATAAGTCCTTCTGTGTCCCCGAATCTCTGCCTCGTCTCTTACACCCCCAAGGCTGATTCGGATATATTCTTTATTTAAGGCCTTTGCCACTGATCTGGCTATGGAGGTTTTACCGGTACCCGGCGGTCCCACTAAACATATAATTGGACTATCACCCTTTTTGGTTAAAGACCTTACAGAAAGAAATTCTAAGATTCTTTCTTTAACTTTTTCCAGTCCGTAATGATCTTCATTCAAAATTTTCTCTGCATGATTAATATCCGAATTATCTTTACTGGTTTTATCCCAGGGAAGAGCCAGTAAAGTTTCTATATAACCTCTCACTACCGCACTTTCTGAGGAACTTCCCGGCATATTCTTATAGCGGTTAATTTCATTAATAATTTTTTCTTTTACTTCTTTTTTTGCCTTCAGTTTCTCTGCGGCAGCCATAAAATTCTCGGCATCAAAAGCAGTATTACTTTCTCCAAGTTCTTCACGAATAACTTTTAATTGCTCCCGTAAAATATAATCTTTTTGATTTTTATCTACTTTTTCTTTAACTTTTGTCTGTAAATCTCTCTTAATCCTTAGGATTTCAATTTCTTCTGAAATCATTACCATTAATTTTTCATATCTGTCCAGTAAATCCACAGCTTCAATTAGTATCTGCTTACCCTCTACGCTAAGAGGTATGTTGATACCAATTAAATCGATTAATTCCTGAAGTTCTTTTGCATTCAGAATTTGCTTTACAACTTCTTTCCCTATTCTGGTATTCTCGATGGAATAGAGTTCAAATATATCCTTTATGCCTCGAATCATGGCTTCCTGTTCCAGATTGGATAATTGTATCTTGGTTTTGTCTTCCAGTAATTCAATTTCACCTACTAAATATGAACTGTCTGCCTCCAGACTTTCCAACTTAGCCCTTTCCGTTCCTGAAACCAAGACTCTTAATATGTCTCCCGGTAATTTTATTAATTGCTTAATTTGTGCTAATGTACCAATTTCATATAAATCTTTTTGCTCCGGTTCTTCTACATCCGGATCTCGTTGGGTTAAAAGTAACACCATCTGGTTATTATCCATAGCACTCTCCACTGCTTCTATGGATTTGGGGCGATTTATATCAAAATGAATTAACATTCCCGGAAGTACTGCCATTCCTCTTAAAGCTACCACAGGAATTCTTCTTTCATACTCACTCATGTTAACACCTTGCTTTCCATTTTAACCTCGACGCTTTAGTGCTTTTAATAACCTATTTATCCCCAAAAGGATACATAGGTATTTTAAAAATGGGGCTGCCTCAAAATGCCTCCTCTCTAATTCTATCAATTTCACAAAATGAAATGAAGTTTTTCACTCAATGAGATTTTTCACTCAGAGAAATCTTTCACTCTATTTCGTGAAATTAAATTAAAACAATAAAGGTATTTTAAGACAGCCTCATTTTACAGACTTAAGCTATTTCGTTATTACTCTTTTTTGATATACGTTTTGTTATCTGCTTTCTTGGCAAATCGTCTTCTGCATTAATTAATGTAGGTTCACTATTACCTTCTGCAGCATCTTTGGTAATAATACATTTTAAGATTTTTGTATCGGAAGGTACCCTATACATGGTATCCATCATAACCGATTCCATTATAGCTCTTAATCCTCTGGCTCCTGTCTTTCTTTCAATGGAACGTTTCGCAATTGCACGAATTGCTTCCTGATCGAATTCAAGTTCAACGCCATCCAATTCAAACAGTTTTTTATACTGCTTTACAATTGCATTCTTTGGCTCAGTAAGAATACAAACCAATGCTTCTTCATCCAATAAATCCAGAGCTACGCATACAGGAACACGACCAACAAACTCAGGTATTAAACCAAACTTTACAAAGTCCTGTGGCATTGCCTGTCTGAATAACTCACCAACATTTTGCTTTCCTTTTTCAGAAATAGCAGCATTGAATCCAATGGACTTATTTCCAATTCTGGATTCAATAATCTTCTCCAATCCATCAAAGGCACCGCCGCATATAAATAAAATATTGGTAGTATTGATTTGTATAAATTCCTGATGAGGATGTTTTCTTCCGCCCTGTGGTGGTACGGAAGCTGCCGTTCCTTCTAATATCTTAAGTAAAGCCTGTTGTACACCCTCACCGGAAACATCTCTGGTAATAGAGGTATTTTCAGACTTTCTAGTTATCTTATCTATCTCGTCTATATAAATAATACCATATTCTGCTCTCTCAATGTCATAATCTGCTGCCTGAATCAGTTTTAACAGAATATTTTCAACGTCCTCACCTACATAGCCTGCTTCTGTTAATGCCGTAGCATCGGCAATGGCAAAAGGTACATTCAATAGTTTTGCCAGTGTTTGAGCTAAGTAAGTTTTACCGGAACCCGTAGGTCCAACCATAAGAATATTACTTTTTTGCAGCTCTACATCTAAATCTCTTCCGGCAAGCACCCTCTTATAATGATTGTAGACAGATACCGATAAAACCTTTTTTGCTTCCTCTTGCCCAATTACATATTGGTCAAGAAAACTTTTAATTTCAGCCGGTTTTAGTAAATTAATATCGGTGTCCACTGCTGTATCATCAAACTCTTCTTCTACGATTTCAGAGCATATTTCTATACATTCGTCACAAATATACACATTATTAGGACCAGCAATTAGCTTTCTTACCTGATCCTGATTTTTATTACAGAATGAGCATCTTAGTTGTTTTCTCTCATCCGTCTTGTTAGCCACTATTTTCACCTCACTTCATTCGTCTTCCCTTACAACAGGGTAAAAACATTCGGCTAAGCTCAGTTTCATGTAGCTTAGCCGAATGTCTTTATCTGCTAATGATTACACTATCAATGATTCCATATTCTTTTGCTTCTTCAGCAGACATGTAATGATCTCTTTCTGTATCAATTTCAATCACATCAAGCGGCTTTCCTGTATTAGCAGCAAGAATTTCGTTTAATTTTTGTTTAGTTTTTAGTATGTTCTCAGCAACAATCTTAATATCTGTTGCCTGTCCTTTGGCTCCGCCTGATGGCTGATGAATCATAACTTCAGAGTTTGGAAGTGCAAATCTTTTACCTTTTGTACCGCCAGCCAAAAGGAATGCACCCATACTTGCAGCCATACCTATGCAAATAGTTGAAACATCACATTTAATATATTTCATGGTATCATAAATTGCCATACCGGCTGTAACAGAACCACCTGGGCTATTGATATATATATTTATATCCTTACCTGGATCTTCTGATTCTAGGAACAATAACTGAGCTACTATAACACTTGCAGATACATCGGTTACTTCTTCACCTAAGAAAATGATTCTATCCTTTAATAATCTGGAATAGATGTCATAGGATCTTTCACCTCTACTGGTTTGTTCAATGACATATGGTACTAAACTCATAGAAATTCCTCCTTTATTAATATTTCTATACTTTGGATATTATTTTGCTTCTGTATCAACTGCTGCTTCATAAACAACATCAACAGCTTTTTGTACTGCCATATCCAATGAGATTTGTTCTTTTTCTTTATCAGAAATTAATTCTTTTAATTTATCTACTTCCATTTGATAAGAAGAAGCCATATCTACGATTTCTTTTTCTAAGTCTTCATCAGAAATAGTGATATTTTCAGCTTTAACGATAGCTTCTAATACTAATCTGGTCTTAATACGTTGTAACGCCTGTGGCTTCATCTCTTCTAATAACTTTTGAACATTCATTCCTGTAAATTGAAAATATTGCTCTACGGATAATCCTTGCATCTGAAGTCTTTGTGCAAATTCATCTGCCATTTGTCTTGTTTGTGTTTCGATCATAGCTTCTGGAATATCCATAGTTGCATTCTCTATAATCTTTTCAACAACTGCATCTTCTTTTGCTCTCTTAACGTCTTTTTCTTTCTTTTCTAAGATATGTTTCTTAATATCTTCTTTATAATCAGCTAAAGTATCAAATTCAGATACATCCTGTGCAAAATCATCATCTAATTCCGGTAATTCTTTTACTTTGATTTCTTTAATGGCAACCTTAAATAATGCAGGTTTACTTGCTAAATCTGCAGCATGATATTCTGCTGGGAAGGTTACATTTACTTCTACTTCTTCACCAATGTTCTTGCCGATTAATTGGTCTTCAAATGTATCAATAAAAGAATGAGAACCGATTGTTAAAGAATAGTTTTCACCTTTTCCACCTTCAAATGGTGTACCATCTACAAATCCTTCATAATCTATTACAGCCATGTCTCCGTTTTGAATTGCTCTGTCGTCCACTGTAATTGTTCTGGAGTTTTGTTCTCTTACTTTATCTAATTCTGCATTGATTTCCTCTTCTGTTACTTCAGCAGATTTTTTCTCTACTTCAATGCCTTTGTATTGTCCTAAGGTAACTTCCGGTTTTACAGCTACTTCAGCAGTAAAGATAAAAGATTTACCTTTTTCAATTTGGATAACATCAATTTCAGGTCTGGATACAATATCTAATTTACTTTCTTCTGCTGCTTTTTCATAAGCATCCGGAATAATAATATTAGCTGCATCTTCATAAAAGATACCTGCTCCATACATTTTTTCAATAATTGCACGAGGTGCTTTTCCTTTACGGAAACCTTGTACATTCATCTTACCTTTATTCTTTTGATAAGCTTTTTCTAATGCAGCTTCAAACTCCTCTGCACTTGATTCTATGGTAAATTTAACCATATTCTTTTCCAAATTTTCTACTTGTAAACTCATTTAATATTTCCTCCTTAATATGTGAAGCGTATCTCTTATACGATCCCTGTAATTTTAACGTCAATATAATCCACCACTGTATACACAACTTATCTTCTAATTATAAAATAATTAATTATTATAAAAATTTGTTATGATAATATTAAATTATTAACAAAATTTGCAGATTAAAACTGACAATTTCCCATTCTGAGTTTTGACATTAGTATATTATAACATAGGAATTCTGTAAATACCATAAATATTTTTGTTCTTATTCTTAAGATTCTATTATGTTTTTGACAGCATTCTTTTATTTTCTATTTTCCCACCGTATGTCCCTGGGTATTTATGGTACTAACAACCATATCTACATATTTTTTACACATTTCATCTGTCTTAGCTTCCACCATTACCCGAAGTACCGGTTCCGTACCGCTTTCTCTAACAAGGATTCTTCCGTCATTCCCAAGCTCATCGGCAACCCTTTCAATTACTTCTGCTACCTTAGAGTCTTCTATTGCATCCTTTTTATTCTTAACTCTCACATTTACTAACAGCTGAGGATATATAATAACTTCTTTCACAATATCGGATAATTTAAGCTTCTTCTCAAGCATTACTTCCATAATCTTTAAAGATGTTAAAATTCCGTCACCAGTAGTTGCATGCTTGCTAAAAATGATGTGCCCGGATTGTTCTCCGCCAATGGAATGGTTGTTTGTCATCATATTCTCAAATACATATTTATCCCCAACTGCTGTTTTTTCATAAGAAATTCCCAGCTCATCAAAAGCTTTATACAAACCGATATTAGACATTATTGTAGTTACAATGGTATTGTTATTTAATTCGCCCCGTTCTTTCATATAACAGCCGCAAATATATAATATCAAATCGCCATCTATAATATTACCCTTTTCATCTATAGCTAAACAGCGGTCCGCATCCCCGTCATAAGCAAATCCAACATCCAAACCATTGTCTACCACATACTTCTGCAATTCTTCAATATGTGTCGATCCGCAGTTAGTATTAATATTAAGGCCATTAGGTTCGTTATGAATGGTAAATGTTTTTGCTCCCAGAGCATCAAATACACCTTTTGCTATTGTGGAGGCAGAACCATTTGCACAATCCAGACCCACTTTCACCTGTTTAAAAGATCTGGTTGCCAAAGAAATTAAGTATCCTATGTAGCGGTTTCTTCCCATAGCATAATCCGTAGTTTTACCGATATTTTCTTTGGTTGCCAAAGGAATGGTATCTTTTTCACTATCTATGTATTCTTCGATTTGGTTTTCCACTTCCGGTTCTAATTTAAAACCATTTCCGTTAATAATCTTAATACCGTTGTCATAGTATGGATTATGGCTGGCAGATATCATGATTCCACAATCAAAATTCTCACTTCGTACTACATAAGAAACGCTGGGGGTAGTCGTTACATGTAATAGGTAAACATCCGCGCCGCTTGCTGTTAATCCGGCCACTAAAGAATATTCAAACATATAACTTGATCTTCTTGTGTCTTTACCAATTACAATATTGGCTTTATGGTCTTTGCCGTAGTAATGCCCTAAGAATCTTCCCACCTTATAGGCATGCTCTACAGTGAGTTCGACATTTGCTTCTCCTCTAAATCCATCTGTTCCAAAATATTTTCCCATAAATATGACTCCTTTTTATATTAATACCGCAATATATTGCGATTATTTTTCCGTTAAATTGTAACATAATATAAACCCAGGTGCAACTTTTTATACCCAATGTTGTTTGTATTTCTATACTTAAATTATGTAACGTGGAATAAAAAGTGCTTTATTTACACAAAAAAAACATCATCTCATATGTACGATTTCATGTAACAGATGTAACTCCCTTACTTCATCATATATACTAGATGATGTTTCATTCTGACTATCTTTTTACCGGTTATGAAGCATCTGTTTCATAATCAAAAGTCAGCCGTTTTTAGTTTTTAGTTCGATTAGAATGTTCCCTGTCCTGGTTGTCCTAAGCCTGCAGCTGGTGCAGTACCTGATGCTGATGATGTTCCAGACATAGATTCTTCTTGACGTTGAATCATACGTCTAACCATTTCTCCGCCAACAGAACCATTCTGATAGCTTGTTAAGTCTCCGTTGTAACCTTGTTTTAAAGGTACTCCAATTTCACCGGCAACTTCCATTTTAAATCTGTTAAGAGCTTCTCTAGCCTGAGGCACTTCTGTTCTGTTAGAACCTGTCCTATTATTACTTGCCATATAATTCACCTCCGTGGTTTATTAATAAATTGTTGTAGATATCGGTTGAGTAATTTCAACTTCTATCTCTACTAGATAATGATGTAAATCAATTATCTTGATGATATTGTTAGCAGTGATAATAAATTTTATTATAAAATTGTGATGGTAAGTTGTGGAATTGAAAAAATTACTTTATATAATTTTTACTTTCGTTCTCTTATCTTGTATACGCTGCTTATTATTCCCATTAATCATTCTTTTTAAAAGGAAGAAAATGATACAAAAGTTTATAGAGATACTAATCATTTTAACTCTTACATATATTATAGTAATTGCTTTTCCTAAGAAATAGTCTGAGAAAACAAATTTTTCAGCTAAGAATTTTTTCGGAATAAGCGAGAGTAAAATTGCTGTCGTTATTAATGGTGTTAAAGCACCGGAATTGAGGTTATTATGAACCAGTTATTTAATATTATCAAAACCATAAATAGTGTAATTTGGAGTTGGCCAATGTTAATTCTCCTTTTTGGCACCCATCTTTTCTTTACTTTTTATTTGAAATTTATTCAAAAAAAGATTGGAAAAGGCATTAAATTATCCATTTCCCCCTCCCAGTCCGGAGAAGGTGATACCAGCAGTTTTGCAACTCTTACCACCACCTTAGCAGCTACCCTTGGAACCGGAAATATTATAGGAGTCTCAACAGCCGTGGCACTTGGTGGACCCGGTGCAATTTTTTGGTGCTGGTTAACCGGTGTATTTGGAATGGCAACTACCTATGCAGAATGCTATCTTGGTGTTTTATACCGCAAAAAAACAAAAGACGGTACTTATCTTGGGGGACCTATGTACACATTGGAATACGGCCTTCATTCCAAAGGCTTAGCTGTTGTATTCTGTCTTTTAACACTTTTAGCTTCTTATGGTGTAGGCTGCTCCACACAATCCAATGCCGTTACAGAAACGGCCTCCCATTTATGGGGAATATCTCCTTACATAACCGGATTTGTCACCGCTTTCGTAACCGGATTGGTTATCCTGGGGGGCATTCAATCCATAGGGAAGATTTGTATGCGTTTAGTTCCTGCTATGGGCGGGTTTTATATCCTTGCCTGTATTATATTGCTTCTTATGAATCTGCAATATATATTGCCTGCCTTTACCTTGATCTTTCGTTCTGCCTTTCTTCCTCAGGCAGTGATGGGAGGATTTATCGGCAGTACGATTAAAACAGCTGCCCGTTATGGTATTGCCCGGGGATTGTTTACCAACGAAGCCGGCCTTGGTACTGCCGCTATTGCTGCTGCAAGTGGAAAAACAAAAAGTCCGAAAGACCAGGCGCTGATATCCATGAGTGCAACTTTCTGGGATACCGTTGTAATGTGTGCTATTACCGGATTGGTTATAGTAACAAACATGCTTCGAAATCCCCAATCCGTAGAAGGCCTTTCCTCGGGAGAATTAACCACCGCTGCTTTTAAACAAATTCCTGTTGTAGGTGAAACAATGCTTGGTATTTCTATTATTGCCTTTGCTGTTGCCACCCTCATTGGATGGTCTTATTTTGGGGAAAAAGCAGTGGATTATTTATTTGGGAAAAGCGGTATTGAAACCTACCGCGTATGCTATATTGTTATGATTTTTGTAGGATCTATACTATCTCTGGAATTTGTGTGGGAATTCTCTGATTTAGTCAATGCTTTTATGATAATGCCAAATGTATTATCACTTCTGGTATTGTATAAGAAAGTAAAAGATTAGCTTATATTAAATTAATTGTATTACATATAAAGCTGCTGCAAAATGGAATACCGAATAAAGATAAGCAGATTGATTTTAAAGTCCGCAACCGGTATAAAATAATCATTTTGCAGCAGCCTCATAAAAAATATTATTGTTTGAATATATATCCCAGGCGATTTCCCAGGCGACTTAATATCTCATTGGAAATAGTTCCGCATCTAACAGAAAAGTCTTCACATCTTATCTGCTCCTTGCCGTCATTTCCCATAATAGTGACAATATCACCCGGTTTCACATCATCTATACCTGTAACATCTATAATGAATTGATCCATACAGATTCGACCGATAATTGGCGCCTTTTGAGAATGCAGCAATACATAAGTATCGGCCTCAAAAAGATTTCTTGGAACTCCATCTGCATAACCAATGGTAACCGTTGCAATTTTCATATTATGCTTTGCAGTAAATAACCTTCCATAACTTACACTTTCATCCGCTTTTATATTTTTAATTATACCAACCCTTGCCTTTAATGATAATACTGGTTTTAAGTCAACGGATAAACGGGTATCGTTTTTGTCGCTTAATACTCCGTAAAGCGCTATCCCGGCACGGGCATAGTCACATTCCAGCTCCGGATAATTTAAGATTCCATAGCTGCTTTGTATATGCAGCTTTCCTGTATCATATCCTTTGACCTTTAAATAGCGTATGGTCTCATAAAATCGTTCTATTTGCAACCGGCTAAAGGTAACATCTTCATCTTTTAAGCTGTCACTGGTGCAAAGATGGGTGAAGGTTCCTTCAACCTTTAAATTTTTCAGTTTATAAATATGTTCCAAACTATCATAGCTATCATAATCTTCACCTAACCGGTGCATACCCGTATCAATCTTTATATGAACCTTTACTTGTTTCGAAGATTTATTTAATGCCCTGGCATAATCATAATTTAGTACAGTTTGGGTCAACTGGTATTTCGTAATACAATTTACGTCAGAAGGATTGGTATATCCCAGCACCAGTATCTCACCCTTAATTCCCTTTCTGCGAAGGCGTATGCCCTCTGCCAGTGTTGCAACTGCAAATGTATAAAATCCCGCTTTGTTCAACTCTCTTGCTGTTTCAATATCACTGTGTCCATAGGCATTCGCTTTTACCACTGCCATTAACTCACAACTTTTTGGCAGACATTCTTTCAATGCAAAAGCATTCTGCACCAAAGCATTTAAATCAACTTCTACCCAGGCTCTGCTGTTACTATCCGGATTCTCCGGTTTTAATCTTGTCCAAAGATATATAACAATGAATCCTGCCAATAGGGATAGCATGCTAACGGATAAAAAATGAAGGAAATTATTATAAATTAGTATATTTTGAAGGTGTAAAATCTTTGCAAATCCCCTTACAATCACAATCATCCAGGGATGAATGATATAAATTACCATAGATAGGGTTCGTAATTTTTTGATGCTGCTCCCATTATACTGTAATAATATTAAAAACAAGAAATACATACATGGTAACAGCATAATATACATACTATCATGGCGTTGCACCTTAAAATTATGAAGCAGAAGTCCTTCTATAATAAGTAATACATTGGAAATAATTAACCCGGTAACTGCAATCTGCGTTTTTATTTTATATTTAGAGTATGCTATCCAGGACCCTAAAAATAAATAAATTGGCGCAAAGAACAATCCATTTCTTGTATAATCCATTATTTTAAATAAGAAATCATAGCTTTTATGGATGGTACCAATCTGTGTAACTATTCCATAATAACTATCTCCCCCCAGCCCTATGATATATAATGCCAGAGTAATCATAAAAACATAGGTCATAGAGAATTTACGTAATAAAAACTGAACCAGTAGAATTCCAATGATTGCAGCTGGAAGATACCAAAGATGATAGAATGTACCATCAAAAATTAGATCTTTTATAATCTGAAAGGGCAAATTGTTTTGCTTAAAATAGTCTCCATATAAATCAAGGGGCAGGTAAAGAAGAATTCCAGCTAAATAGATGCCGATCAGCTTGTTTAAAGTTCTTCTTATGCTTAACTTATTTCCTTTTTCCATGGATAAATATAAAAAATAACCGGTTACCATAAAGAAAAAAGGAACTGCTGCTCTGGCAATGATACGAACGATTATAAAGTCAGCAGTTTCATTGATTGATAAAAAAGGGGAGGTGTGGATTGCGATAATCAGAAATGCCGCAACTAGCCTGAATATATCAAGTGTGGCATATCTTTTTGTTATATTCATGAATATTGCCTCCAGACTGTAACAATAAAACCATCAACATTATTACCAGATACCTGATATAAGTCACTGTTTGATAATTCTATTACTGTTTGATCTCCTTTACTTTCTACAAAAAATACTTTTACCTCTGTTCCTTTATGCTTAATTGTAAGATGCTCTCCTTGGTAGGAATATGCCTTTACAAATTGAATATACTCCTCCAGACTTAAACCGTTGTATTCTATTAAATAAGAGTGAGGGTATCCAACATATCGAAAATGCCAGGGTTCATGAGCAATTCCTGTCATTGTTTCTTTTCCTTTACCATACCTTTCAATAAATCCATATTGGGGAGCCTTGGCACGAAATTCTCCACATATACCGGAATAAGGAAACTCTGGCCGGATAAAATCAATAGATTCACAGTTTTCCCCCAAATCAATTGCAAGACCGGTCTGGTGTTCACTATGATCCGGGAAAGCCACATATTTATGTGTAAATTCAAGCCCATTTTCTAAAAGTGAATTTTCAAATATTTCTTCCTGCTCCTCTTTGCTGCGATAACCGCTAACCGGAATAATCTCATCATCACATTGAATGGATTCCAGCAATTTTGATAACATAGATGCAGTTTTTGCATCCAGTTGTATCTCTTTGTATTCCAAACTATAAGGTACTAAATTCGGATCGCTTTTATATTGAAGCTGATGTTCTTTATTTACAAGAATTAATGGTCCATGAAAAATATCCGATTCATTTAAGGTTATTCTTCTCATCTTTCCAGCCCTAATTGGATTAGCTTGTCCACAATTTCGTCAAATTGTAATCCAATTCCTTTCATCATATTGGGATAACGGCTGTGGGAGGTAAACCCGGGAATGGTATTCACTTCGTTAAAAACGATTTCTCCCTTTTGTGCAATAAACATATCTACTCTTGCAAATCCGGAACAGCCTAAAGCACGATAAATAGAGACTGCGGTATTTTTAATTTTATCTTTCAATTCCCCATCAATTCTTGCTGGCATGTGAATTTGGGAGGATTTTAAAGTATATTTTTCTGTGTAATCAAAGAATCCCGCCGTTAATTCAATCTCATCTACCTCACCAATAATAAGCTCCTCATTACCAAGAACTGCACAACCCACCTCAAAACCATCTATATTTTCTTCTACAATAACTTGACTGTCATGTTGGAACGCAGTCTTTACCGCCTCCGGTAATTGCTCTTTTTTATAAACCTTGGTTATTCCAAAAGAAGAACCTGCTTTTACCGGTTTTACAAATAAGGGATAGGTTAAATGGCTTGTCTTTTCAAAAATCAGATTTTCTGATAGGGGACCTGGGAAAACCACTGACGAAGGTGTCTTTACCCCTGCTAACTCAGCCAGTTTGTGGGCTCTGTCCTTATCCATACATAATGCAGAGGATAGTGAATTACAACCTACCAGAGGAATCCCCGCCAGTTCAATTAGTCCTTGCAGGGTGCCATCTTCTCCATTTTTACCGTGTAACATTGGAAAGGCAATATCAATTCTTGTAAATTTCAATTCATCATCATAGAATTCTATGATTCCATGAATATCTCTGCTTGGTGATATGGCTGCGGGAATACAATGTTCTTTTTCCAGATGCCAGGTATTGGCCGGAATTTTATCAGGATCCCCATAATAACGGAACCAATTACCCTCTCTTGAAATTCCTAATAAAACGGTGTCATACCTTTGATTGTTTATATTTGTTATTACTGCATAGGCTGATTGTAAGGATACTTCATATTCGGTAGAACAGCCTCCAAAAATAATTGCAACTTTTTTCTTTTCCATTGTTAACTATACTCCTTTCACATTACAGGATGTCTCTTTGTGACATCTCGAATAATAGACGAAAAATTTAACATGAGAATTCCAATGATTCTCATGGACTTCTTTCCAAATGTAAGCCATGCCTTAGATTTGTGAAGATACTTTCACATTTTCTATTGGGTGTTATATTACGAACCGATTGTAGAATTTAATTGCCGGGATATGGATAACCTTCTACAGCTATCCTTTAGAATTAAACATTGCTAAAAAGATAGGAGCCATTTCCTATAACAAAAAAGTTCTCTGTTCCGGTACATACATAGTACCAAAACAGAGAACTTCATTTTTTCGTTTTTTAATAAGAAATTGTTGAGATTTTATTCGTAAATTCATAAGATTTTCTTAAGGTAGTAAATAATATAGGTTAATTATTATCTGGAAGCCATACAACAAACTCAATCTGCTCATTTTCACTGGAAGCGGTAATAGTTCCATGATGCAATTCAATAATCTCCTTTGCAATAGCAAGTCCAAGGCCTGCACCACCTGTTTTTGTAGCACGGGAAGTATCCAGGCGGTAGAATTGTTCAAAGATACGGCTTAGTTTTTCTTTGGAAATTGTATTGCCATGGTTTAAAAAACTCATTGATATGTGATCTTGTTCCTTAGTTACAGTTATTTCAATTGTACTGTTTTCAAAGCTATAATTAATTGCATTTCGAATCAGATTGTCAAAAACACGTTCCATTTTATTAATATCACACTTTATTTCCATATTGGGTGCAATTTCTAATTTACAATCTAAATTTTTCGTGTCTAATATTGGTTTGAATTCGTATACTATCTGTTCTAACATTCTTGATAAATTAGTGCGGCTTAATTCTAAAGTAAGATTACTTAAATTAAATCTGGTAATCTCAAAAAATTCATTGATGAGATCTTCTAAACGTTCTGCTTTATCTAATGAAATTGATAAATATTTTTCTCTCAGTTCCTCAGATATCTGCAATTCGTCCCGTAATAAGTTCAGGTATCCGATAACAGAAGTAAGAGGCGTCTTTAAATCGTGGGCTAGATATACAATTAA
The DNA here is from genome assembly GCF_032079385.1 of Anaerocolumna sp. Lineage (NCBI taxonomy): Bacteria > Bacillati > Bacillota > Clostridia > Lachnospirales > Lachnospiraceae > Anaerocolumna > Anaerocolumna sp. The sequence goes on along the minus strand of NZ_DAMAUC010000024.1, from coordinate 10,388 downwards.
ATCATTTTTACGTTGTTCCGATTCTTTGGCTAATCTTGCATTACGGATGGCCTGTTGTTTTATCTGATTCATTTGATCTTCTACTTGTTTTAATTCGTCTGGAAGATGAATTAAATTATCACCTGGCTCTACGAGCACATTACTGGCTTCTACAATAGTATCAACATACCCCAGGGTTTTTCTCCAAAATATAAGAAATATCACAATAAAACCAAGCAGCCAGCAACATGCCAAAAATAACAATTCGTTATTATTAATAAGCCTTAATACCCTATATAAGATGTTTTCATTTTCCCAAGAAAAAAAAGCAAAGAAAGTACTGGCAAATATAAAGGAAACAACTAAGGCAACTGAATAAATAACAAGTACTAAGAAGAATTGTGCAAATATTCTCCTTGTTAATTTCCCACCTGAGGATTTATATTTATTCTTATTCAATGGTATACCCCACCCCCCATACTGTTTTAATGAATTTCGGTTTTCTGGAAGGTTCCTTCATCTTCTCCCGTAATCTTGCCACATGGGCCATAACCGTATTGTTATTATCTAAATATTTCTCTCCCCAGACTGCTTCAAATAATTCTTCGGAAGAGATAACTTTACCTTTATGTTCACATAGATACCATAGAATAGAGAATTCAATGGGCGTTAATTGCAGCTCCTTACCATATAAAGTGCATTTATGGCTATCTTTATTAATTACTAGTCCTGCAAAATCAAATTCATTATTTTCCTCTGGAAGCTGAACCAGCCCCTCCAAATGATTATATTTCTTATACCTTCTTAATTGTGTCTTTACCCGTGCACAAAGTTCCAGCGGATTAAAGGGCTTAGTTATATAATCATCTGCCCCCAATGTTAGTCCCATAATTTTATCCATATCCTCCACCTTCGCAGTCAGCATTAGAACCGGGAAGAAATATTTTTCTCGTATCTTCTGGCATATGGAGAAACCATCCGTATCAGGAAGCATAACATCTAATATAGCCAAATCCAGTGGTACTGAATTGATACATTCAAGGGCTTCCTTTCCCGTATAGAATTTATATACATTATAATTCTCATTCTTTAGATAAACTTCAATTAAATCTGCAATTGGTTGTTCATCGTCTACAATTAATATATTAATACTCATAATATTCTTATATGATATATCTTATATTTATCTTGATTATAAAAACTCAAAATAATCCTTTAAAAAGCTTGACATATTTAAATCCTTAAATTTATGGATTTTGCAAGGACCTTTTAGTAAGGTTTAATGAGATTCTTATCATTTACTATTAGATATATCTTACAACTCCTTTTTTCTTATTGCCTTTTAATATTCATATTGTATTGAAGATTTAATCCGGTCTGCTGCCGCTTTTCCCTGATAGTGCTCAATAATAGAAGCAGCAAAATCAATAGCAGTTCCAAGCCCTTTGCTTGTAATAACATTCTTATCTTTTACCACTTTTTCATTGGTATAAACAGCACCAACTAATTTATCTTCAAATCCGGGATAGCAGGTGGCTTTCTTATCCTCTAAGATGCCATGCATTCCCAATACACTTGGAGCCGCACAAATTGCAGCAATCATTTTATTTTCAGAATTATGTTTCAGTAATAATTCACGTAGTTTCTTATGTTCCAATAGATGTGTAGTACCTGGCATTCCCCCTGGTAATACTAACATACTGGCATTATTATAATCAGTTTCATCAAATAACTCATCTGCAATCACTTTAATATTATGAGCCCCTGTAATCTCTTTAGACCCGGTGATAGAAACCATGGTAATATCAATTCCAGCTCTTCTTAGAAGATCCGTTACAGTAAGGCCCTCAATTTCTTCAAATCCGTCTGCTAAAAATATATAAACTTCTGACATAGAAACCTCCATTCCGGTGCTTTATACACCATTTATTAACAAAGCAATTTTTGTTCCACACATTGCCGGTAAAAAATATTTTTCAATCCGGCCTGTATTCACACCTTAACATCTTACAAGCAAATTTATATTTTACTCCGTTTGCATTATATTATGAACCAAAAATGTATTCATAATCTTGGCATTCCGTCCTGAATTTACAAGAAACCTACAAATTCTTTACTACGTTTACATTAGATCATGAATGAAAAAAGCCGGTTCATGATCTCCCTCTACGCTCAGTAATTGTAAGAACGATTGTATTTTTTCACTGCGCTCTTATTATATCATATATTTGTATTTTCTGTACTATCCATTGAACACTTTCCTAAATGTAATCCTCCTTGTTCTTTTATATCATGCATCATATACATCCTATGACCTTCTGCACTATCACCGAAGATTTTCCTATATACTGGAGGCCTGCTTCAATTTTCTTTTATATCAAACAACCTAACACCATATCATCCCTTACATAAGAAAGTGTACCAAGAGTACCATCGTAGTTATGAAGAAATCCATATTCCCCAATATCAAATCTGACCGCATTGGAACTGTATTCTCCAAGTACTTTAGAATTGATCACGTCTTCTATCGGTACAAAACTGCTTCCAAACCGCTCATTCATAGGCTCATAGGCGGTTTCTTTCAATGTGTTGTCCGAAACCGTATAGATATACATGTTTTCACAGCTCACAGGATGCAGCATCACGTTCTCCCAAAAACCATCGGGTACAATACTATCACCAGTATAATTCCACTTGCTAAGCCATTTATAATCCACCTTAAAAGCATCATCGTCAATAACCAGATATACATTCCCATTATTCATAAACCGATGTACTACTCCATCTTTTGTAATAATATAAAATGCATGACATTATTGTAATGGGCATTTTAAGTGACGAGTATAAGCAAATGTCTTACCATACCAACCGCCTATAGGCTTCGCTCTGATTTAGTTTTCTTACGCCTGATTGCTAAAAGAGAAAAGGAGTAGTTTCGGCTACCCCTTTCTCTCCTTCTTCTAATATTTGTCCTTTTCATTCATAGTATTACTCTTCTTCTAAACCAATCAATTTAAGCTATCTGTTCATTTCAGAAACAAACTCTATACTTTTAGCAGTCATCTCAATCCAGGCCGGACGAAATCCGCTTTTTATAGCATTCCGCACTGACCTGATATTAGACCATGCTGCACAGTAAAATGGAACTTTATTTCTCTGCAAAATTTCTAAAGCCAAATGACTCGTTAAAGCCGAGGCCACCCCTTTTTTTCTATATTCAGGTAACACATCCACTCCAATTTGCCACATAGTATCGCAATCATCTGAACAGCCTGCCAATCCTATCAGCCTGTTACCGTCATAAGCTCCCACTGCTAAAACATCTAAATGTTTTCTCTTATGGCACAATGCATTGCTCCATTCGTCCGTATACAAGTCCGCAAAATCCTTTGGCTCTAAAACTTTCATCTCATAATTACAATCCATTGCTGTAAGGACATTCACATCCGGCAGAAAGTATTCAGCCATAAAACAGATTCTCATACCTTTCTTTTGAAGCTCGTCATTGAGCATATGGAAATTCGGAGTTTCAAAACAATGTTCAACTGGATATTTATTAATATATTCTTTTACCGTATCTGCAATTTCCTTGTCTACAGATGCAACAATATTATTTCCGTAAGAAATCAGATTACAGTATAATGGTAATGTTAAGTATCTTCTGGCATTTGGGCTAACAGAAGATAGAACAACCTTATTATCATTATGAAAAAAATCTTCTCCACAACAGTTCGCATCTATAGCTGATTGATCCGTTGCAATTTTCAATATCTCTTGATTAGTCACAATATGCCTCCCTGATATAATAGTTTATTCTTTAACTTTTGAATATATCTTCATGTCAAGAACAATTCCGTTTTTTACAGCATTTTTCCTTAAAGTGCCCTCATTTACGAAACCTGATTTTTCAAGTATACGGCAGGACCCCAAGTTATGAGCAAAAGGCTCCGCAAAAATTCTTATAATATCAGTATTTTCAAAAATGTATTGACATACTTGCTTAACAGCACTTGTTCCAATTCCTTGTCCCCAGTATGGCTCTGCAATATAATAACCCATTTCTCCAGTTCTATAATGAATATTATCTTTGCGGAACACGCCAATACTTCCTACTGCCTTATCATTAACAGTAATTGCAAATGCATAGGTTGTATCTTTCTTTGAATCGAGCATTGCCGAAATATAATTCTTAGCATCATTTACCGTATATGGATATGGTAAGCCATCTCTTAGATTATCAAGAATCTTTTTGTTATCCAAAGCCTCCGCCAGATCTTTTGCATCTTCTACTCTCCATGAACGTATTTTACATTCCATTTCCAAACCCCCTATAGATAATATAAATAATTTAAATATAACATAAAAAATCAGGTTAAAAAAGAAACAATCTTGCTTCTTTTTCAACTTGGTTAATCATATGCTTTTAAATCAGATAAATTTTGAACTCTTTAAACCTGATTATGCTGATAACATTAATTACTTAAATAAAAAATTTCACTAAATCAGGATATAGAATATCTTGATTTACAATATAACTATCATGTGCATGCCCCTTCATTATTACTAATTCTGCATTTGGCAAGGCGTTTGTAAGATCAATAAATAACTCCGGTTTAAATATATCATGTTCCGCCGCTATAACTAACGTGGGAATGGTTACAGTTTTCACATCATCTAATTCAATATTCGGTTGTTCTAACATTAGCTTGAATAAAGGATCTTTGGTTTCTTCGTATGTTTCCTTTACAAATTGATAACTTTCTTTCTTAAAATCATCTGGTTTTAAATTCACACCCAAAAGCGCCATTTTACTAATACATTCCCCCTGATCCATTGCCAGAATTAAGGCAATAATAGCACCATCACTAAAGCCAACAATGTTTACTTTTCCTAAATTTAAAGTTTTGATAAAGAAATAAATATCTTTTGCCATGGTTTCATATGAATAATCTCCTGTTTTGGTACTTTCCCCATGATTTCTGCTATCAATAGAATATATGGTGAAATTATTTTCTAACTTTTTAGTAATCTCATCAAAAATATGATGATTTTCACCGTTCCCATGCAAAAGTATAAGGGGGTCACCCTTTCCAAGTTTTTCATAAGCAAGTTCAATATTATTTACCATTATCTTCATTTAGATTATCCTCCGCTTTTATACTCTAATTCATTTTTCTATTTTACCTTCTCTTAACGTTAAATACATAGTGGGGCATATCAACACCTCGATAATGCTTCACAAGCTCGTCGATACGAGTCATACCGTTTCTCTTTGCTACGTTCTGGGACGGTATATTTGTGTCCCGGATAATTGAATACACTTCTTTTGCATTCAGCTTATTAAAAGCGTATTCTTTACAGGCAATAGCCGCCTCACTTGCATATCCGCAATGCCAATATTTCTTTTGAAAAAGATATCCCACTTCCATAACCCGGCTGCCACTGTAATCCTGCATAGTTATTCCACACTGTCCAATCATGATACCTGTTTCTTTCAGAATAACCGCCCATAAACCAAACCCATATTCTTTATAGTTTCTCAGCTGTTTATCAAGCCAGTTTTGAACCTCATCATCTTTAAATCTACCCTCATAAGCATACATTACATCATCATCTTGTAAAATTTTACAAAGAGAAGGAAAATCCATTTCAACCATTTTTCTTAAAATAAGTCTTTTGGTTTCTAAAATCATAGTTCATTGTCTCCCTATAATAACCTGCATTTAATATATCATAAATATAATAAAAGAAAAAGCTTAAACCACAAGAGTTTAAGTAATAGCAGGTAAATAAAAAACAGCAACTCATAAAAAAGTTGCTGCAGCCTACAGAATATAAATAAATTTTGTTTATAGCATATTTACAATAGTATATCTACATAATAAAAAAACCACATGCAGTCCAAACTCCAGCATATGGCTTATTAGTAATGCGGATGAAGGGACTTGAACCCCCACGGTATCCCACTAGATCCTAAGTCTAGCGCGTCTGCCAGTTCCGCCACATCCGCAAAATGAGACATCCGGGATTCGAACCCGGGACACCTTGATTAAAAGTCAAGTGCTCTACCAACTGAGCTAATATCCCATCTGATGTTAACTATATTAAGTTAAACATCCTATCATCTAACAATATTCAGTTAGAAACTGGGCTAGCTGGATTCGAACCAGCGAATGCAGGAGTCAAAGTCCTGTGCCTTACCGCTTGGCGACAGCCCATTAATAATTAAAACAAATTTCATTACAAGGTGGATAAAGGGATTCGAACCCTTGGCCTCCAGAGCCACAATCTGGCGCGCTAACCAACTGCGCTATACCCACCATATAAAAACGTGCCAGAAGGGATTCGAACCCCCGACACACGGCTTAGAAGGCCGTTGCTCTATCCAACTGAGCTACTAGCACATTTCGACATGCAATCACGCACATCAAGCGGGTGATGGGAATCGAACCCACGTATCTAGCTTGGAAGGCTAGTGTTCTACCATTGAACTACACCCGCACATAAACTCTTTGCATAGAATTATTATGAAGCTTTGTGTAACAAATTCATTCTGCACTTAATACTATCTTGCACAAATCAACCGGATTTAAACCTGCTTGTACAAATCGGGGTGACAGGATTCGAACCTGCGACCTCTTGATCCCAAATCAAGCGCTCTAGCCAAGCTGAGCCACACCCCGTTTTCCAGTGTTTTGCCGTCTCTCTCGCGACGCAAGAATTATTATATAATAGACTTACTTTAATGTCAACAACTTTTTTAAACTTTTTTAAAAATTCTCTAGGAAAAAGCTTCCACGAGCGTTATTACGGGATAAATCGGGTATATTATACCCTGAAGAAATCATGGTTATCCCGTTATTTCAGATAGTTTAAAGTAAAGTGTGCCCTTCCGTCCTTATCTATATCCATAATAATAAAGGTTGGAACTGCACCCTCTTGTCTTGGCTGGGAAATACTGCCCGGATTAACAGCCCACACCCTACCTGATAAGTCAATCAAAGGACGATGGGTATGTCCAAATATGACAATATCCGCCCTATGTTCTTCTGCTGCTTCTTTTATAAAATCTGTTCTAAAATTAACACCATACCTGTGTCCATGAGTTAAAAACACAGTGTGATTACCTAGTTTAATAACCTTTTCTTTTTCTAAAGATGTATAATAATCATTATTACCACTAACCATCTCCACGTTACAAGGTGCAATTTCCCTTATTGAATCTTCATCTCCTTCAATATCTCCAAGGTGCAATATTAAATCTATAGGTTTAACCCTATCTATGGTTTTGATAAGGTTATTTATTCTTCCATGCGAATCGCTTACAATTAAAATTTTCATATTCACTCTTTCAACCATATACCAAAAGCAGTATTTAAATACTAAAGAACAAGTCGGTACCAAAGTATGATAATTAAGCCCGCCTAATTACTATGTTTTTACAAAACCACTTTTTAGCTTCTGTTTCACTCTTTCTAACAATATTCTTAAATTAATTTTCTTTTAGTTTTTTCCTTAATTCTTCTCTCATTTCCATTAAAGCTTTTCCTCTATGACTAATTTCATTCTTTTGCTCTAATGATAATTGTGCTAACGTATTACTAAATTCTGGTACCCAAAATATAGGATCATAACCAAAGCCGTTATTTCCAGTGGTTTCATATCCTATGAAACCTTCAATGGTAGCTCTCTTAGTCAAGATTTCATCATCCGGCATAGCACATGCAATTACACAGACAAATCTTGCACTTCTATCCTCTTGTTCCACATCTTTTAATTTATCCAAAATATGTTGATTTTTTATGTCGTATGAAGTGCCTTCCCCGAGGAACCTGGCAGAATACACTCCCGGAGCCTTATCCATGGCATCTACCTCTAAACCGGAGTCATCTGCCAAAACGATTTCACCGGTTAATTCCATGATTGTTTTTGCTTTTATTATAGCATTCTCTTCAAAGGTTTCACCATCTTCCACTATATTTACATGAATACCCGCTTCCTTTAAGGAAACGATCTCAACATTCAAATCACTTAATATAGCTTTTATTTCTTTTATTTTTCCTTCATTGGTTGTGGCAAAAATAATTCGTTTCATAGTATCTCCTATCTGCTGCCTAATTATATTTTTCTAACTCCTCATAGGCTTTCATAATGGCTTTATGTATTCCCTTTGCTATATCCCTTCTATTACTTTCCTGAAGTAAAAATTCCATTTCGCCCGGGTTTGACATAAATCCTACTTCCAATAAAGCCATAGGCATTTTGGCTTTTTTTACAATAACCACATCTTCTTCTTTTACAAGCCCCCGATTAATTTTATGTGTAACATTAGTAAGCTCTTCCAAACATATTTCTGCTAATTGTTTTGAACTAAAACCGTTGTCCATTGTAATGTCGTTATATAAAACTTCCCCTCCACTTGGTTCGGAGGATTCACTTCCATTACAATGTACACTAATAAAGAAATCTGCTTCCACATCATTAGCAAAAAAGACCCTGGGGTTTAAGTAAACTGTTTTATCCGAAGTTCTCGTATAATATACTTTAATATCTTCTTTATCCAGTAATTCCTGCAGATAAAGTACAATACTTAAATTTATTTCCTTTTCATAATGTTCTTCACCTTGTGAATAGGTCCCTGGATCGGTACCGCCATGCCCGGCATCAACGACCACGATTTTATTATATACATCCTTTGGGCGTTTTAAATCAATATATATATTTTCCTCATCCTGATATACCAAATTAGCATATATATTATCTAAAGTAATATATATAACTGCTGTGTAAAATCCTGTAGACTCGCTTTTTGTATAATCAACATGAAAGCTTTTCACAAGATCTAATGTTTCTTCTTCCGTTTCAACAGGTATTCCGGTAAATGTTGTATCCCCATTCACACGGTAGATTGAAGAATCATAAAAGCTTTTACCCTTCAGACCCTTTACCGTAATTTCAATGCTATGGTCCATATAATAGTCCTGGACTTCTACCGGAAACAGTGATTTTTCCTCTTTTTTAATAACAAGATACTTATCTCCTAAAGTATTATTTTTCAATTCCTCTTTCGAGATAATTCCATCTGTAATAACTTCTACTTCCAACTGTGTATTTTTTAAATCAACGGATTTTCCTCTATTTCGACTTTCATCCGCATAAATTTTCCTTTGATTGCTCGGTGAAATAGCGATAGCTATTGCTATAACTACCAACATAATCGTTAAACTATGAATTGCCAAAAGTTTCAGTCTTTGATCGTTCATCTATTTTCCCCCTGATATGTAGAATTATACTATGTTTTATCGAATTCTACAATAACATTTTCCCCTTTTCACTGGAATAAAATTGCTTTTTTAAAATTTAGAGGTATAATAAAATTGAAACAGCTTCATTTAGGAAAAATATATAGATTGCCCGTAAAAGGAAGGATAGTGAACATGGAAGTTAACAAAGATATTATCATACAAAAAGACAGCCATAAAACCATATTGCACCATTATTTTAGTTCCCAAGATCCGAAAGCAAGTATCCTCCTGTTACATGGAATGGCTGAACATCATAATCGTTATCATAACTTTGCAAAGTATTTATGCTCTAACGGGATCGATGTTTATCTCTATGACCATAGAGGACACGGAACAGATAAAATGATAAAGGAACTAGGCTTTTATAGCACATCTGACGGACATAAATTAGTAGTTGAAGATGCTTTGGAAGTTCTTTATTTTGTTATGAAAAAGAAACGATCCAATAAACTCTTCTTATTCGGTCACAGCATGGGTTCTCTAATAGCCCGTAATGTAATACAGCAAGAAGATAACCTGGACGGAGTTATTTTATGCGGAACAACCTGTCCTTCTAGATTGAAAGCAAAATCCGGTCTTTTTCTTGCACATATTGTCAAATTATTATACGGACCTATGCACCGTTCCAAGTTTATTGACAACCTGCTATTCGGTGCAAAATCTTATACATCATTATCCACCCGAACCTCCTTCGATTGGCTATCCAGAGATAACAACGCTGTAGGCGCATACATACATGATCCCTATTGCGGTTTTATCTGCACCATAAGTTTTTATATCGATCTGATAAAACTGTCTTTACAAGCCTCAAAACCATCTCTTATGAGTAAAACAAGGACCGACCTACCAATACACATTATTTCAGGCGATAAAGACCCTGTTGGCGGCTACGGTACCGAAATCCATCACTTAGTTGCCATGTACGAAAAATCAAACTTCAATAAACTCTCCTGGAAGTTATACCCTGAATGCCGGCACGAATTATTGCAAGAATTAAACTCTCACGAAATAATGGAAGACATACATAATTGGATTAATAAAAATTTGTTGCAGTAGGACGCTTTGCCTGGAGGGGTGTAGAGAACTCAGAAAGTGTTACTGGGG
>NZ_DAMAUC010000023.1:76866-77474 GCF_032079385.1 Anaerocolumna sp. | reverse complement strand
CTATCATATAAGAACCATTAGCGAATTTCTCAAAGTCACTAGCAATATACAATATCCCCCACTCTCTATGGTCAATTTAGTTTATGGAGGGCAAAGCTGTATATTGAAATAAGTGGATTTTTTATAAGATTTATAGTACTTTGTGATAGAGAAATATTTCTTAAAAAATTAATACTTAATCTAGTCAGTCATTTCTATTGACACCAATGTATACAAAAGTTCTAAATTTATAAATTGTAATAGATTTAATTCCCAATAGCATTTGAAATATACATGTACAGTTTAGAAAAAATATAGAAAGAGTAGGGCTTCTTGCTATTTTAGATATGTTCTAAGTTTTTACTCCGGGTACTAATGATACGTGAAAGCCTTAGTTACCAACAGGAATTAGATAATGTTGCCCGACGATATCTTTCATACATATATATATTTCCGAAGTGCTTTTCTTTAATAGTAATTCTTTATAGTAGAAAACTAGCTTATAAAAAGGTATTTAAATAAAATCATAAAACTGTTGCTACTATCACAAATCAAGCATATTTTACTTGTATTTCCAAGTTATTTGCTGATTTATAAAATAAATTTAGTAAACAGCTTTGCCAGACAAC
>NZ_DAMAUC010000023.1:41398-76856 GCF_032079385.1 Anaerocolumna sp. | reverse complement strand
TTCTAAGTTTTTTACTCCGAGTTAATGGTACATGAAAGCCCTAGTAACACTTTCTGAGTTCTCTATACCCCCAGGCAAAGCGTACTATTGTTCGTAGTCTAAATTTTTATTATACATGGAGGATAATGTAAATGGAATATATATTATATAATGGAAGACCATCGGAAGTAACTGACCGATTAGAAAAAGAGATAAGGGCATATGACTTGTTAGATGAGCTTGGAATAAGTTATCAGAGGGTAGATCATGAGGCACTTGCTACTATGGAGGCCTGCCAGGAGGTGGACAGGCTCTTAGAGGTGAATATGTGCAAGAACTTATTTTTGTGCAATGAACAGAGGACTAAATTCTATCTGCTGCTTATGCCAGGTGATAAGAAGTTTAAGACAAAGGATCTGTCAAAGCAGATTGGCAGTGCAAGGTTGTCTTTTGGCTCTTATGAGGATATGGAGAAGTATCTGGATATTACTCCAGGTTCGGTTAGCGTTATGGGAGTAATGAATGATAGAGATAAGCAGGTACAATTGCTCCTTGATGAAGAAATTATGAAGGAAGAGTATTTGGCATGCCACCCGTGCATAAATACTTCCAGTATCAAAATGAAAATGGAGGATGTACTGGAAAAGTTTTTACCGGCTGTAGGACATGAACCTATTGTTGTAAATTTATAGAGATATAGCACTAAAGAATCCCCAAAGCACTGTAAGAGTATTTTGGGGATTTTGATATCTATAAAGCTTGTCTTGCTAATCGAATTTGTACAGGCAAAAGAAGTTGTACAGGCAAAAGAAGTTGCAAATAAATAGTTCATAATAACTGCAAAAACTGGAGTATATGTGAAAAGCTATTTTCTACATTAGCGAAGAAACTCAAATAAGAAAAAGGAAGCAATATTCTATAGCTACAGAAATTTTAGAAAAGTAAATCATGATTGAAAATAAAATATTTCAATAAAAATAAAATAAAACACTAATAAAAATAAAATAAAACACTAATAAAAATAAAATAAAACACCAATAAAAGTAAAATAAAACATCAATGAGAGTAACAATAAAGCATCAATAAAAATAACAAAAAAGCATCAATAAAAATCTCAATAAAACATCGAAGAAAATATAACGAGCTCTCCTTTAAAATTTCTTGACATTGAAAGTATAATTGTATACAATAAAACATGTATAAAAATGCAACGGTATTCAGTTAGATAGGCTACATATTTATTATTATAGATTTTTACTAATTTGATTTACGTTACATAGGAAATAAAAAGCTCCATTGCATTTTTGGCAATATCAATTATATGTTATGTTTTATAAGAAAAGGAGACGATGATATGGAAGAAAGCAGAAAAGTAATATTAAATCCTCAGAACAATTTGCTTCAATTGGAAGAACATTTATATCCTTTGGTGGATGTAACTCGGCCAAACACCTTTAGAAACTTATTTCCTTATGATGAGATTCCTAAAATCGCATTCAATGATAGAATAGTACCACATCATTTTCCAGAAGAAATATGGATTACAGATACCACTTTTCGTGATGGACAGCAATCCAGAGCTCCTTATACAACGGAACAAATCGTTACTATATTTGATTATCTTCATCGTTTAGGCGGTCCCCAAGGTATCATTAGGCAAAGCGAATTTTTCTTATATAGTAAAAAAGATAGAGATGCAGTTTATAAATGTATGGAGAGAGGCTATGAGTTCCCAGAAGTTACTTCTTGGATTCGTGCCAGCAAAAAAGACTTTGAATTAGTCAAAGAAATCGGTATGAAGGAAACAGGAATTCTAGTAAGCTGTTCCGATTATCATATATTTTACAAAATGAAAATGACCCGCAGGGAAGTAATGAACCATTATTTAAGTGTCGTTCGTGAATGTTTAGAGACAGGAATAGCTCCAAGATGCCATTTGGAGGACATTACCCGTTCGGATATTCATGGATTTGTTATTCCATTTTGTCTGGAATTAATGAAACTAAGTGAAGAATATAAAATTCCGGTTAAGATTCGTGCTTGTGATACCATGGGTTACGGAGTAAATTTCCCGGGAGCTGTTATTCCTCGTTCGGTTCAGGGTATTATTTACGGACTTACTACACATGCCGGCGTTCCATCTGAGATGTTAGAATGGCATGGGCATAATGATTTTTATAAAGCAGTTTCCAACTCCACAACTGCCTGGCTATATGGCGCATGCGGCATTAATACTTCTTTATTTGGTATTGGTGAGAGAACTGGTAATACTCCATTGGAGGCCATGGTGTTCGAATATGCACAATTAAGGGGTTCCTTAGACGGTATGGATACAACTGTAATTACAGAGTTAGCAGAGTATTTTACAAAAGAAATCGGATATCGTATACCCCCCAGAACACCTTTTGTAGGTAAAAACTTTAATGTAACTAGAGCAGGTATTCATGCAGATGGATTATTAAAGAATGAAGAAATCTATAATATATTTGATACCGGAAAATTCTTAAACAGACCAGCCTTAGTATCGGTATCCAATACCTCCGGTCTGGCAGGTATTGCACACTGGATTAATAGTTATTTTAAATTAAAGGGTGAAGATGCAGTAGATAAAGCAAGTCCGGTTGTGGTTAAGGTAAAAGAATGGGTAGACAGAGAGTATGACGAAGGACGTGTGACGGTAATTACAGACGAGGAACTAATTAAGGTAATCGATGAGATAAAAAGTGAGATGAATATTACAGAAGATAAATTCCAGTAAAGTAATAAGAAAACCTCAATTTGCTGGCTTAAATCAGAAGGTATTTTCTAGTTTTAACTTGCAAAGATATGTATAAATTGATATGATTATATACGTGTAAAAGCGTAAAGTTGCATTATTCAATAATAATTGTAAATAAAAAAGAAACGGATGTGCAAATATGAAGTGAAGTATCTTCTCGTTTCATTGTTTTTGATTCGTTTTGGAGTATCATGTTTAATGGTTGAAAGAAAATATGCATAGAAAGGTTGCCACGAAGCCATTCTTTCAGCCTATGTATATGTGGCAATGTTACATCTGATAAAGATTTGACATGCAATGGGTGTAAAAATGTATTCAGCACAAATTGAAGCAGCAAAAGAGAAGTTTGGAAAGCTGCTAGAGGAACAATTAAATAGAGTGGATGAAATGAAAGCTCAAGGTGATTTTATTAACTATAAAGCACTTGATAAAATCATTATTGGTGTTTGTGGCGGCGATGGTATCGGACCGGCAATCACTTCTCAAGCTCAAAGAGTATTAGAATATTTATTAGAAGATGAAGTAAAACAAGGTAAAGTGGAATTCAGGGTTATTGATGGACTTACCATCGAGAGAAGGGCTGCCGAAAAGACTGCTATACCTGCAGAAGTATTAGAAGAATTAAAGGAATGCCATGTTATCCTAAAAGGGCCTACAACCACTCCTAGAAAAGGAGATCCATGGCCAAACGTAGAAAGTGCCAATGTTGCCATGAGAAAAGAATTGGACTTATTTGCTAATGTGAGACCGGTTCGCATTCCGGAACAAGGTATTGACTGGACTTTCTATCGTGAGAACACAGAAGGTGCTTATGCTGTAGGAAGCAAAGGTGTTCATGTAACGGAAGACTTAGGCGTAGATTTTACGGTTGTTACCTCACAGGGAACGGAAAGAATTATCAGAGCAGCTTTTGAATATGCAAAGGCCAATGGAAAGACCAGAGTAACGGCTGTTACGAAAGCAAATATTATAAAGACTACAGACGGTAAATTCTTAGACATATTTAAAGAAATTGCCAAAGAATATCCTGATATAACTGCTGATGACTGGTATATCGATATTATGACTGCAAAATTAGTAGATGAAAAGAGAAGAAAAGACTTCCAGGTACTTGTACTTCCTAACCTTTACGGCGACATATTGACAGATGAAGCTGCAGAATTCCAGGGAGGAGTAGGGACAGCAGGAAGTGCTAATATCGGTAAACGTTATGCTATGTTTGAAGCTATTCATGGTTCTGCACCCCGTATGGTTGAAGAAGGCAGAGATATTTATGCAGATCCATGCAGCGTAATCAGAGCTGGAGCCATGCTGCTTTCCCATATCGGACATACAGAGGAAGCTGATAAATTATATAAAGCCCTTGATATTTGTACTGTTACAGAGAAGAAAATGGTCATGACCGGAAGAGATACTGGAGCAACCAGTGAAGAATTTGCCAATTATATAATGGATACGACCAGAAGTTTATAGGAGGAGCATGTAGTGAGTGACTATGACTATGATGTTCAGAAAGAAGTAACTGATAAATATTCTCTTCGAGGAAGAGTATTTAATAAAATTCGTGAGGACATTTTGTCAGGAAAGTACAATCAGAACGAAGAACTAAAAGAAAATACCATTGCAACGGAATTAGGTGTCAGCCGAACTCCCGTAAGAGAAGCCTTGAGGCAGCTGGAGTTGGAAGGTTTGGTTAACATCATTCCCAACAAAGGCGCTTATGTAACTGGAATATCCGAAAAGGATATACACGATATTTATATCATCCGTTCTTATCTGGAAGGTTTATGTGCCAGATGGGCTTGTGAGCATATTACCCAAGCACAGATTGATGCATTAGAGGAGATTATCTATCTTTCAGAATTCCATACAAAAAAAGAGAACCATCGACAAGTACTGGAACTGGATAATAAGTTTCACGAAACCATTTATGAAGCCTCTAATAGTAAAATATTAGATCATGTACTAACAGACTTTCATCATTATGTACAACGTCTTCGTAAAATAACCTTAGCTTCTGATGACAGGGCTATGAATTCCAATAAAGAACATACTGCAATACTGGAAGCCATCAAAAAAAGAGATGGCGAAGAGGCCGAACGACTGGCCCATGAACATATTATGAATACCATAAAGAATATTACTCAAAAGGGACTAAATTTAGAGTAAATAAATCGAATTAAACAATTATAAGTTATTTCAACCATTTTGGGGGAATTGGATATTACTTACAACAGATGTTTTGCTACTTTATAACTCCAATCTAATCTTATAGAAGAATGGTGGAAGTATTTGGATGAAGAGATGTTAATTGATAGAAGCACTCTAGGAAGAGTGGATTAAGGACGGAAGAGCTTTGATATCCTATTGTTCAAGGCTCTTCTGTTATATTTTTATTAAGACGAGGAGACAAAAGATGAAATCTATCAAAATTAAAATGTTAGTAAGTATTTTACCTATTGTATTGGTAATATTTGTATCAGTTACTGGATTTATTACATTCAGTTCCTATAATAAACAAGAAAAAGATTCGATAAACTATGTAATGGCAGAAACGGAAAGATATGTAAATGTAGTTCAAAATGAAGTGGATAATGCCTTAACAACAGTTACAACACTATCAAAAGTATTTGAAGGAATGAAACAAAGTGGAGATACAGATAGGGATGTAATGAATGAAGTTATAAAAAGTACAATAGAGGATAATTCAAATTTAGTAGGTGCATGGACGGTTTGGGAACCGAATGCTCTAGATGGAAAAGATAGTGAATATATAAATGCAGAGGCTCATGATAATACAGGACGATTTATACCATACTGGAATCGAGGAAATGGTTCATTATCTCTTGAAGCTTGTGGCAGTACATATGATAATTTAGATGACACTGGGTTATGGTATCAGACTTCTAAGAATTCAAAGGAACCCGCAGTATTAGAACCAGTTACCTATAAGCTGCAGGGAGAAGATGTTATATTGGTTTCTATTACATCTCCTATTATTTATAGTAATAAAGTAGTTGGTGTAGTAGGAGTTGATATTTCACTAAATAGACTGCAAGAGGTTGTGTCTAATGTAACTTTTTATGATAGCGGATATGCTCAGGTGATTACGGGAAAGGGTCTGATTGTAGGACATAAGGATAAGGAATTACTTGGGAAAAATATATTTGAACTATTAAATGACGAAGAGCTTCAGCAAGCTATAGAAAAGGGAGAAAAAGCGAATATCGAGAGAATATCCGAGGGACAAGAAGAGCAATCTGTGGTTATTCCAATAAATATTGGAGAGACAGGGGCTAAATGGTCATATATTTCAGTTATTCCACGTCGTGAAATATTTAGAGAGTTAAACGAAACTATAATTACAGTTCTGATTGCCAGTGTTATAGGTGTAGTAATTTTAATTGGATTCATTTCATTAATAACAGGAACTATAACAAAACCAATTGTGCATGTATCTAAAATCATTGACAGACTATCACACTTTGATTTAACTTATGATAAGAATGATAATGCAGTAAAATATTCAAACAGGAAAGATGAAATAGGACTTATTTCCAGATCCCTGGAAAGCATGCAGAATAATTTCATAGTTTTGATTAAAAATATTGCCGAAACATCCCATCAAGTAGCCTCTTCTTCTGAGGAGCTGACTGCTATTACTCAACAATCTGCCACAGCGGCTGAAGAAGTAGCAAGAACAATTGATGAGATAGCAAGAGCAGTTGGAGAGCAGGCAAAGGATACAGAAATTGGAGCAGTAGAAATCAATATATTAGGAGTCGAAATAGAAAAAAATCAAAAAGATTTAATTAGTCTAAACAATGCTGCTGATGAAGTTAATAAGCTAAAAGATGAGGGCATTGAGATTATAGAAGAACTTGTTGAAAATACTAAATCTAGCAATGATTCTGTTACTGAAGTATATGGAATAATTGTAAATACCAATGAAAGTGCAGAAAAAATAAAAAATGCCAGCCAAATGATAAGAAACATAGCTGGACAAACGAATTTATTGGCTCTTAATGCGGCTATAGAAGCAGCAAGAGCTGGAGAAGCAGGAAAGGGATTTGCAGTTGTTGCAGAAGAAATAAGAAAACTGGCAGAAGAATCTAATAATTTTACAGAAGATATAACAGTAGTAATTGGAGAGTTAACAAATAAAACTGAATATGCAGTTAATACAATGCAGGAAGTTAGTAATATTTTAAAAGATCAAACTGAAAGTGTAGAAACAACCAATAGCAAGTTCCAAGGAATAGCTTCTGCTATTGATAATGTAAAGGCAGCAATAGAATCTATAGCCCAATCCGGAAAAGATATGGAAGGTAAGAAAGAGGGAATTGTAGAAATAATACATAATTTATCCGCTGCATCAGAGGAGAATGCGGCTGCAACAGAAGAAACCTCAGCAACTATGGAAGAACAAACTGCTTCTATAGAAGAAATATCTAGTGCTAATGAAGCATTAGCAAAATTAGCAGAAGAAATGCAAGAAAGCATCTCTAAGTTTAAATATTAAAGTTACAACAGAAATCATACAAATAGACACCAAAAATGGTAACTGCATCAAGTGGTGATGGGTTCCTTTGGAATCTGACTAGACGCCGTCCCGGGTCATGGTTCTAACTAATCTGAAATAATTCCAACTAGATGCAGGTCTATTTGTATGCTATGATTTTAAAAATATTTGGGGCGAAATATCCTTTTGGTGTAAATCCGTGAACAGTTGCCTGAAGCCCTATCGAATTCCAATGTAGACATGAATGGTTGCATTCTCAACGTCACTAACTTCCTGATATTCCTCAAAGTCGCAGATATATGTCCTGTCCAGATTCATTATCCATAACTCCTGCCAAAAGGCCGCAATTATCTGATGTAAATTACCTTGTAATATAAATTTGGCATATTTACCTGCGGGAATTGTTTTTTTAACGGTATTAGGAGGAAGTTTATCTGACTTGCTTACTGCACATGCAACGGTTATGTCATATTCTCCGTTGGCATCACTTTCATAATCAGAATATACACCCAGCCCTTTATTATTTATTTTATCATGAATAGAATCATAGATTCCATCCTGATAAAAATGATTCCATAAGGAACCGATTACGGTTACCATATCGGGAGCGGAGTTTTTAGTACGTGCGGATAAACCCACCACCATTTGTTCATCTAAGTTTATTACTTCATATTTCATAATTGATTACCTCTTTTCTTATTTTGTACATAAATCATAACAGGTATAAACTGACACCTGTTTGTCAAGTTACAAATACTTTTTAATGGCTTTTTGTAATTCTTCCTTACATCTGTTTCTGTACTGCTTCGGTTCAAGAATCTCTAATGCGGGGCCAAAACCTAATAAGTAGTTATAAACCCATTGTTTATCAGGAAGTAATACTTCAATTATAAAGTATTCCCCGCAATTTTTAATAATACCAGTTCTAAATTCATCATAAACTCGAAAGGCCAGAGAAGTATCAATTTTTAAAATTACTTTGCACTCTTCTTCCAGATTATCAGTATTTGATATTTTTAATGATGGAGCAGGAGTATTATTCTGAAAATGATTATCTTTTGATACGGACAAATTATCTATTCTACTTAATTTAAAGAATCTAAAATCTTTTCTCAATCTGCAAAAACCATATAGGTACCAACCGTGACCTTTATAAATCAGTTTGTGAGGTTCTACAATGCGATCTGTTTTCGAGCCGTTATTACCATAATAGGTAAAAGAAAGGGCGTCAGAATGTAGTATTCCATCTCTTACAAGTTCAAAAAACTTCTTTTCCTCATCACTTTGTTCCCAACCGGAAAAATCGATTTCAATCCAGCTTGCGGTATCTTTTTTAAATACGTTACGGAGCTTGTTAATGGAATTATTAACGTTAATATGGCCGGTTGCCTGTACACTTTGAAGAGCCAGAAGAACTTGTTTTTGTTCCTCATCGGACAAAAGGGTCCTATCCATGGTGTAACCTTCCATAATAGAAATTCCGCCGCCTTTACCCTGATTGGTGTAGACGGGAACACCGTTAACAGATAAGACTTCTATATCCCTGTAGATTGTGCGAACAGACACGCCGAATTCTTCTGCCAATTCGGCTGCAGTTACAGTTTTTTTATTGATAAGAATATTGGTAATAGCAAACAACCGGTCAATTTTCATTGGTATAACTCCTTTTATTATAAGTTTATAGCCGGGAAAGATTGGCTATAGACATTTAGCCTTGTAAGATCGAATAAGCCCATCAGATTAATTATATAAATCAAACGATATATCTAAATTGTAGCTTAATCTATATACATAAGCAAGAAGGTAGTAGAAAAATAGGGGGCAATTTTAATGAAGTCACTGTTTTTGTATATTATTACATGTTATAATATTACCTAAAAGAGATGAAAACAGGCAGATTGTAATCAGAAAACTTTCCATTCAACCTGACTGTATTAAATTCATGAAAAACATACAAAATACAAGTGCTTTTATGTAGACTAAAATTCCGGTAAAGGAGGTAGCATATGGGATTTGCAGCAGGTGGCTTTTTAATAGTAATAGGACTTATTATGTTATTAAAACCAAAAGTAATCTGGAAAATATCAGATTCCTGGAAGTCCAAGAACGGTGGGGAACCTAAAGAATTCTATCTAAAATTAATTGTTATGGTGGGAATTCTTATGATGTTAGGCGGAATATTGGCCATTCTTGAAAACTTAGTTTAATAAATTTGTATCGTAAAAAAGCAATAACTATATTTGAAAGTTTTAAATTTAATATAGGAGGTGATTTGCGATTTGATAAATAAACAATCTTTAATACCATTTTTACTTGAAGCTAAAAAGCCTACCTATGCAGGTAAAGGAGCTGAAGGTATATGAATGCTATTTCCATGGAGGAGCTGTTGTATAATATTTGGTTTGATTAAAGAGACTGATCAACCAGTTAGATGTATCATGCTAATGGCAGACAACCTTAATTAGTCTAAAAAATTGAGAAATTTTAGACTAATTCCGGAAGAGTGGAGATTTTTCTATGAATAAATTTTCAGATATAAAATCATTGGTTGGCTTAGATGAAAAAACAACCTTAAAAACTTGGACTATTATGGAAACCTTAGTGGGTATTACAGGCTTTGGGGTAGCTCTTATTATTTCTTTCTTTGCAAAATAGCAGATACAGTATCCTTAGACATGTAACTTTATTTTAACTTTTGAAATACATATTATACCAATTACAGTGTTTTAAACGTCGAGATTTTGATGGCTTGTTATAAAAGAGGATTTTTACAAAAAAGTTGTATGAACTATGGAGTGAAAATCTCCTTTTTATTCAAACAAAAAGGCATGCCGCAAACTTAATTCTTTTTTGCAGCATGCTCTTTTTAGTAAACAAATTATAATAATTAATTGAGCTAGATAGCAGTCAATTATAACTATGTAAATATACCTATTGAATAAAAAACATTACTTAATAGCACCTTCCACCATACCTTTAATAATATATTTTTGTGCGAATAAGAAGAGTATCACGACTGGCAGCATAGCAAGTAAAGTTGAAGTAAGGATTAAATCCCATTGCTTTACGTAAGAACCTACAAAACTGGTAACTGCTAGTGGAAGAGTTTTTATTTTACCGTTTAACCCCAGCATTAAAGAGGGCAGGAGGAAGTCATTCCATATCCAGATACCATTTAAAATCAATACCGTCATTTGCACTGGTTTTAGAAGAGGTAAAATAATTCTAAAAAACACGCCTTCCGGTGAGGAACCATCGATTAGGGCGGCCTCTTCCAACTCATAAGGAATATTCTTTATAAAACCGTGTAAGATGAAGATGGTCATAGAGGAACCAAATCCAATATAGGCAAATATAATTCCGGTGTAGCTGGATAAAAAGGATATTCCGCTAAAATTTGAAATCTGGCGAAACCAGGAAAGCAGTGGAAGCATAACTACCTGAAACGGTATAACCATAGCTGCAACAAATATCATAAATATAATAGTTGACCATTTTTTATGATTTCGAACCAATACCCAGGCTGCCATAGAGGAACATAAGACAATGGCAGTTAAGGATAGAGCGGTTATAAGAGTGGAATCCAAAAAAGATTTCCAATAATTCATGTTTGGATTATGAATTACTGCTTGAATATGCTTCCATAATAGTGACCAATCCATAGGAAAACTAATAGGATCACGAATAATATCCCCATTCATTTTGGAGGAGTTAACTACAACAATGAAAAAGGGTGCTAAAAAGAGTAGGAATAACAATATGGAAATCAACTCAAGGATAATACCCTGTATTCTTTTTACAGTCATTACATCTCAACCTCCTTCTTTTTGCTGACATAAACCTGAATTAAGGAAACTATGGCGAGGAGAACAAAGAAAACAACTGCTTTTGCCTGAGCCACTGCCATATCATTACGGGTAAATGCGGTTTTATAAATATTAAGTGCAAGAAGTTCCGTTGAGTGTATGGCTTTGCCCATAAATAATTTACTGGGTCCACCATTGGTAATTGCATAATTTAAATCAAACTGTTTAAAAGAGTTTACCAAAGTTAAGAAAATACATATGGTAAAGGAATTGGCGATTAATGGTGCAATAATCTTTGTAATACGTTTAAAACCATGAGCGCCATCCATTTTAGCAGCTTCAATAACAGAAACCGGTACCCCTTGAATGGCAGTAACATATATCATCATAATATATCCGGCGTATTGCCAGGTGCTGACTATAATAATTGCCAATATGGCCCTATCCGGTAAGGCCAATAGGGATTGTGATAGTGATTTTATATTCATGACAGCAGCAATATCTGTGATAACGTAATTAAAAATAAACTGCCATATGTACCCAAGAACAATACCACCGATTAAGTTAGGAATAAAGAATCCAGCGCGGTATATGTTACGTCCTCTAACCTTAGAGGTTACTAATAAAGATAGACCAAAGGCAATGATATTTACTAAAAGCATATTAAGAATGGTAAATATTAAAGTGGCCATAAAGGAATGTATATACTCAGGAGACTTAAAAAAGTCCTTGTAATTTTCAAAACCAATAAAATTATTTAACTTTATGCCATTCCAATCGGTGAAAGAATAGAACACACCTAATATAAAGGGAATAATAACGGTCATAGTAAATGCAAGAACAGCAGGTAGTAAGAACAAAATATTAATTATAGTTCTGTGCTTCTTAGTTGGATAGAAATACATTCCTAATATTATAAACAGGATGCCGGTAATTAGCAGAACACCTCGAATGGAAGCCAGCCATGCCAGGAATCCGGAGGTCAGAGTTCTATATTGTAAGCTAATCCATAATGAAAATATGGACACAAGAATACCAATAGCAGCCAGTACAATTGACAAGGTTTTTTTCGCCATATAGTTCATAGTCTCATTCCTCTCCGTTTAAAGGGGAAGCTGTTGCAAAATAGACCTTGTAACAGCTCTATATCATAAGCAACAGCTTCACGAATTAAACATAGTTCTATTTTGCAGCTATTCCTGCAACAGCATCGGTTACCAGTTGAACGAATTCATCTGTGTTAATGGAACCTTGTGCAAGTAATTCAAAGATAGGTCCTAAAGTATCCTGACCGAAACCATCGGGCATCTTAAATTGCTCCCAGTCAAATGTTTTACCAGCAGATACCCAGGATTGGATATTAGCAGATAAAGGAGTACTAGGTTTCATAGTATCAGAAGAGTATGGAGAAATTAAAGACATCTTATTAATTCTGGCATCCCTTCCTTCATCAGATAAGGCAAATGCTTTTAAGAAATCTTTCGCCCCTTCCACATTACCATCTTTATAAACTGCCCACCAGGAAGGAGCACCCACTTGAACACCATCGGTTACTTCCTTGCTAAAAGCATGAGGTGCAAAGCCCATTTCAAATCCGGGTTCTGCCGGAAGATTTGGATCAATCCAGTTACCTTGGTGAACAAATACTGCCTTTTGATCAATAAAGGCCTGAACCTGTTGGTCATAGTTTCCAGTTACTAATATGTTCTGATCAGAATAATCAAATAATAATTTTACATATTCTGCGTATTGTTTTAATCTGTCTGCGTCCACTTCACCAGCCAGTAATTTATCAATAATAGTGGTATCACCATTCTTAAGTCCGGTAGATAAATATACACCGAAGTTATGGCTGCCGGATACCCAGGTTAAACCGCCACTGGCACTTACTCCCATAGAAACTACAGAATCAATACCTAGTTCTTCTTTCATGCTTTCTAATTTTTCAAAAGCTGCTTTATAGGCGTCAATAGTTGTTAAAGTGGCTGGATCAATATCGGCTTTATCTAATAAATTCTTGTTATAAGCTAAACCATAACCTTCTACCGCATATGGGAAACCATATACTTTGCCCTCATCACCAATATAAGCAGAAGCAGTTTCTTTTACCCATGGTTCTTCGGTTAAATCTGCCATATAATCTTTCCAAACTGCATAATGGCCGGGACCTTCAAATACAAAGATATCCGGCATATTATCAGCCTGAAGATATCCCTTTAAAGCACCCTGAACATCGGCTCCGCCTCCAATGGATTCAACTTCCACATGAACCCCTGTTTGCTGCTCGTATAGTTTTGCATATTCTTTTAATTGTTCATCAATTTCTACTTTTAGCTGAAATACTCGAATACTTTGTCCGTCAGAAGTTTGATTCTTCGTTTCTGTTTTTTCTTTTTCTTTTGAATCCGTTTTTTCAGTACCTTCCGTGTTTACAGTATCTTTTTGGGAGTCAGGCTTGGAGCATGCCGCAAATACGGATCCTACCAGTACAATCATGAGTAAGAGAGTAACCATCTTTCTTAATTTCATAAAATATCCTCCTTTAATAATATTATTCGAGCAAAAACTTTTGAGTAAATACAAAATAGTCAATATTTTGTCTAAATAATTAGTAAAATAAACGACTAAATTGTTACTTATGCGCAAAAGCTTTCTAGCTACAGAATATCACAATCGTACAAAATATTCAAGTATTATTCCGTATAATTGTGAAATTTTACATTTGCTATTTATTTCAAATGATATATTAATTTAAGAATTTACTATTTTTACGGTATCACGAATGATTAATTGTGCCGTTAGCTGAATATTGGTTTCCTTAATTTCCATTTGATCGATTAATTTAATAAGCTGCTCAACAGCCAGATAGCCCTTTTGGCTGGGATTCTGCTTCATAGTGGTTAATGCAGGCCTTACGGACTGGCCGATTAGGTTATCGTCAAAACCAACAATGGATATATCATCCGGAAGTTTAACTCCGCGGTCCATAAAATAATTCATGATTTTTGCAGCATAATAGTCGGACACACAGAACATGGCACTAAATTCCCGGTATCTTTTATAGACATTTTCTATACTTGTTTCAAACTCTTTTTGATTTGGCTTAAGGAAGAGTAAGTTCTGCTCAGAAACAGGTATGCCTGCTTCCTGTAAAGCTTCTTTATGGCCTTCATAACGGGCTTGGTAAACACTTACCATACAATCGGTAATAAAAGCGATGTTTTTATGACCACATTGTATTAAGTACCGGGTCATATCATAACCGCCTTCTTTATCCTTTAAACCTACATTTACATAGTTGAAACCATCCTCATTAAAATAACAGTCTACAAAAACCATAGGTTTTGTAATGGACTTTTTCATTAAGTGACATTCATCCGGCCAGAATCCTACAGCAATTAATCCATCCACATTCCAGGTTGAAACAAATCGAAGTATATCGTCTATATCTTCGGACAGATAAATCATAGTATAGTATTCATGCTTACGTACCTGAGTTTCAATAGCACCTAATATTTCACCGGCGAAAGGATCTTGTACAAAGTTGTTATCTGTACTTTTATTATATTTAAATACTACCCCAACAATTCTAGAATATTTTTTTGCTAAATTTCTGGCATTCATATTAGGGACATAATGATATTTTTCTAAAAGCTCATTGACCTTTTCCACAGTATCTTTTGAAACTTCCGTTGTCTTTCCATGAATGACATTGGAAACTGTGGTGGGACTTACACCAATGATATCCGCCATTTCTTTTATTGTTATCATGAAAATCTTCTCCTTTATAATTCGTAGTTTTTATTATAGCATAGAGATGATTGGTTGACACTAATATGGAGCCGGAATTCTATATTTTTTGTGCTATTTCTTGTGATAAACAATAGCTTCATAAGGCCTAATTATGCTGCCGTTTGTTCTATTCCCATAATTATTTATAATCACCTGAGCCTTTTCGTATCCCGTTGGAAGGGTATAGGATATTTCTGTTTCTGTAAAATTACATATAATAAGTAATGAAGTATTTCCAAGAGTTCTTGTATAAACATATAAGCTTTCATGTTCCTCTTCTAAGAGAGCATAAGTACCGTATACAAGAACCTCCATCTCTTTGCGAAGGCGAATCAATTCTTTATAATGGAAATATACAGAATTACTGTCTTTGATCTGGCTATTTGCATTAATATAAGTGTAATTGGGATTGACTTTAATCCATGGTGTTCCATTGGTAAAACCGGCATTTTCACTGTCATTCCACTGCATTGGAGTTCTGGCATTATCCCGGCCTTTCAGGTTGAAATACCGTATCATTTCTTCCGGTGCAGCTAACTTGTTTTCTACAAATTCATTATATGCATTGAGAATCTCCAAATCACGGAAATCTTCCATGGACTTAAATTCTATATTAGTCATACCCAGTTCCTGTCCCTGATAGATATATGGAGTTCCTTTCATCATAAGCAGACAGGTGGCTAACATCTTGGAGGATAAATCCCGGTACTCTAGGGAATCATTTCCCAGTCGGGATACAATTCTTGGCTGATCGTGATTCTCCCAGTAAAGACTGTTCCAGGCGCATCCCTCTAATTCATACTGCCACTTGGATAGTATTTCCTTTAAAGGAATAAAAGGAATCTTTTTATCAGACCATTTACCATATTCGCCAAAATCCAGTGTCATATGCTCAAATTGAAATACCATGTTTAACTCTTGTATATCAAAGCCAGCGTATTGTTTGGCATCTTCCGGAGTTACATGTGTAGTTTCTCCCACGGTAATTAAATCATACTTTGACAATATCTTTTCGTTCATTTCCTGTAAGAATTCATGAACACGGGGACCATTTGCAATATAGGATATCTTATCACCATAAAGCTGGCCTTTTTCTTTCTGCCCATCAGGATAACTTTGCACCTTAGAAATGAAATTAATGACATCCATACGAAAGCCATCTATACCTTTCCGGCACCACCAATCGATGATACGGTACAATTCTTCCCGAACCTTATTATTTTCCCAGTTTAAATCCGGCTGCTTTTTAGAGAATATATGCAGGTAATACATATCCGTTTCTTCCGAGTACTCCCATGCGGAACCGCTAAACCAGGAACCCCAGTTGTTGGGCTCTTTGCCCTCTTTTGGATTTTTCCATATATAATAATCACGATATGGATTATCCAAGGATTTTTTGCTTTCCACAAACCAAGGATGCTCATCGGAAGTGTGATTAAATACCAGATCCATTACGATTTTAAGATTTTTCTTATGTGCTTCAGAGAGTAACCGATCAAAATCCTCCATAGTACCGAATTCTTTCATAATGGCTTTGTAATTACTTATATCATAACCATTATCGTCATTAGGAGATTCATAGATAGGAGAGATCCAGATCACATCCACACCTAAATCTTTCAGGTAGTCTAACTTACTTGTAATACCATTTAAGTCTCCAATACCATCTCCATTACTGTCCATAAAACTTCTTGGATAGATTTGATAAACAACACTTTCTTTCCACCATTTTCTTGCTTCCATGCCTGCCTCCTTTGAATAATAATTATATATTTTTGTTAAAATGATACCACAAAATACAAAAATACTCAATAACTTTTGCGCATAAGTTATAAAATTATATAGGTATCATATAGGTGCAAGGCAATATAAAAAGAACCAGGTGCTAGTATAGGGAGTGGGGGTATCTTGCCTCCAACGGTTTCTAATTTTTTCTAAAAAGTTACTTGATAATATTTCCTATTATGGTATTATATATTTAGGGTTAGTCTTAAGCATTATCCCTCACATCATTAGGAAACTCTGTTGCTTATGCTCAAGAAGACAAGTCTTTATTAAAACCAGATAAGATTAATATTACATACATTAAAGGTGAACCTGGTAAAATAAAATTATTCACAAAAAGGAAAATTAAATGAAAAGGTTATGTAGTAAAAGTATGATTCCAGCTGTAGTTTCCATAATAGTTTGTTTATTTAGTCAAATTATAATACAACAAAAATCAATTACGGAAATTGATTGGGTTTTATACGTAATTATGCTTGTAGTCGCAGCAATCACAAGTTATGTAATTGAAAAATTTAAAAATAAATAATTATAATATTC
The DNA here is from genome assembly GCF_032079385.1 of Anaerocolumna sp. Lineage (NCBI taxonomy): Bacteria > Bacillati > Bacillota > Clostridia > Lachnospirales > Lachnospiraceae > Anaerocolumna > Anaerocolumna sp. Next base: position 59,653 of record NZ_DAMAUC010000023.1, on the reverse strand, counting down.
AAAGAGCATTGAACATTTGTAATAATATTGCGCTCTTTAAATGTATTAAAGTTTACAATACCTCCTTTCAAATGCGGTTCATATCCCGTAATAAAGTGGAGGTATTCTTTTTGCACTCAAACGCAGAAATCCAACACATATGGCAGTAGCTGAATACCGTGAGCAGAAGGTAAAAGAGGCGAATGTGTTTGCATAGTGTTATCACCAAACTCATTATTAGAAAAAACACGAATAGAAGTAAAAAGTGAATTATAATCCAAGAAATGGATATTAAACTACATTTACATGAATTTTACATTAGCCAAACAATTTCATAATGCAGTATTGCTATCTTGAAGTTAGTATAGAGAAGAAAACCAGGAGGCACATATGAAGAAAAAGAGTGGGAAAAGTAAAATTTTTGTAATTTCAAAATTAAATTGGAGAGGGGCATATGATTCCCTTAAAAACAAATTCATAAATTTATCCATAGGAAAACGAATGAATCTTGCATTCATTTATGTGGGAGTTATATCAGCGATTATTATTCTGGTGGCATTAATAAACATGAAAAGCATTGAAGCCAAAATCAATGATTTTTATACAGGGCCTTATGCCATAGAAGAGAACGTATTAAAAGCCCAGGTTTCCATGGTTAAAATTGAAAATAGCATAAATAAAGCTAATATGACAAAGTTGGAGGACTTGTGTAAAAAGTACATAGAAGAATCAGAAAAAGATTATGGGGTATTGGAACAAAGCGTGCTAAACTTAAGAAAAGCCATGACTGCCTTAGATACCAATTTAGAAAATATAACAAAATTAGAAGGGGAAATGAAAAAAGGAGAACGTTACAGAAAAGAAATTATAGAAAGTGCCAATGCTTTTGACCAAAAGAAAATAAATAGTGTGTATAAGAATGACTATGCCCCAATCTTTAGTCATATTCTGATGATTTTAGATGAAGTAGAGCAAAGCTCTATCCTTTATGGACATGATTATCTGAAAGCTACAAATATTAGTGTAATAATCAGTATTATAATATTTATCAGTATCTTTGCCTTTGGAGCGGTTAGCTGCATCTGTTTCTTAAATATTACGAAAAAAAGCATTATAAATCCAATGAAAGACATTCAATCAGCTATGATTGACATTTCAAAAGGAAATCTTCAAGTACAAATTCCCTATATATCAAAGGATGAAATCGGAATACTGTGTGATGCGGTAAGAGAGACCGGCAGGAAGCTGAAAGCCTATATCAGCAATATAACAGAAGTAATCAAACAGTTAGAAGAAAAAGATATGACTACAAGGGTGGATTTTGATTACGAAGGTGATTTCAGACCAATCAAGAATTCTCTTGATAACATAGCAGAATCCTTTCAAAATATGCTCCTAATATTTAATGAAACAGCCGGACAGATTACCTCAGGAGCTGAAAAAATTGCTGAAACTTCAAGTTCAGTAGCGGAAGGCGGAACGGAACAGGCAAAAGAAGTTGGTAATTTGGTAATACAAATTGATACCATTGCAGACAAAGTGAATACCAATGCCAAACACGCAGAAAATCTGAATCAATTATCACAACATACCGTTTCGGTAGCAAAACAGGGAAATGAGCAGATGATTACTTTAGTTCATGGAATGGAAGCCATTGAAATGCATTCTGGAAAAATTAATAAAGTAATTAATCTCATTCAAAATATTGCGGCACAAACAAACCTTTTAGCCCTGAATGCCTCCATTGAAGCTGCCAGAGCAGGAGAAGCGGGAAGGGGATTTGCAGTGGTGGCAGGTGAAGTAGGAAAGCTTGCAGAAGAAAGTGCCAATGCTGCAAAAACTACAGCAGAGCTCATAGGAAATTCTATGACTGTAATTAAAGAAGGAGTTCAATCAGCCGATGAAGCAGCAAAACATTTTGAAGAAATCGTAGCAAAATCCATGAGAACCAATGAAGTAATCGAAGATATGTCTAAGTATTCTAAAGAACAGGCCCAGCAATTAAATGAAACACTGGCATATTTACAGCATATTTCAGCTATAATAGAAACCAATTCTGCGGCATCGGAGGAAAGCTCGGCTATGAGTGAGGAGTTTATAAGTCAGTCAGATAGACTTGAGGAAATGATACAGCAATACAAATTGGTATAATTTTAGAGGCAGTTAAACGGGATCAGGACTAGCTATTGTATAATTTTGGTGGAGCAGATGCTGGCAATGCAGGGACATTCATGCTTTAAAGGTATCTTCAATATTGTAAGTGTTCCATTTGCTAAGTTGTATAGTTATGTAATATATTGCTATTTTCTTAGTTATAGAGTATGCTTAAGAAATAATACCTGTTTGTAAAGGATGCGATAAAATATGAAATCAATACTAATTATTGAAGATGATGAAATACTCAATGCAGGATTATGCTATAACTTGAATCTGGAAGGGTATGAGACTGTTCCAGCATACAATATAGATTCAGCGAAAACAATATTTCCAGAACAGGAATGGGCTCTTTGCATCCTGGATGTAAACTTACCAGATGGGGACGGAATTGATTATGGTAAAGTTATTCGGAAACAATCTCGAGTACCAATTATATTTTTAACGGCAAGAGACATGGATGAAGATATGATTAGGGGATTTAGTGCCGGAGCAGACGACTATATTACTAAGCCATTTAATGTTAAAATATTGATGCAGCGGGTACATGCTATATTGCGCCGTTGCCAGGAAGCAGAAGAAAGTATTTATCGGTGCGGTAATCTGGAGATTGATTTCAAAAATTATATAGTAAAAAAGAATGGCAAGGCTCTAACACTTACTCCAACGGAATACAAATTGTTGTTTCAATTATGTAAAAATCCTGGAAATGTATTAACAAGGCAAATATTATTAGAAGAATTATGGGACAAGAATGAAAATTATGTGGATGAACACACCCTGACAATTAACATCAGCAGATTGCGGGCAAAAATAGCAGACGAGAAATATGTTTACATAAAGACGATCTATGGATTGGGATATCAATGGATTGGAGAAAAATATGAATAAAATAGGAATCATAGTCATTTTTTTAGTAATAGCTTTATCATTCTGCATTTTTCTTTTGCTATGGATAAATATGCGAAAGCAATATATTGCATTTACTGAAAAAACAAGCGATTGTTTGGACCAGATAATCAGAAATATTACGTTAGAGGAATCGGCTGAACATATCTTTGCCCAATATAATTTAGAAGAAGAAACACTGGATTCCAAGATGAAGAGGAAATTAAAGCAATTATCAGATGTGACCTATGCAACAAAACAAACTAATCTGGAGCAAAAAAAGCAAATTCAGGAGATGGTATCGGATATATCCCATCAATTAAAGACTCCCATTGCCAATATAACCATGTATAACGATACCATCCTAAATCACAATCTGCCCGAAGAAAAAAGAGAAGAGTGTTTACAGGTTATTCAAAATCAAGTGGAAAAGTTGGATTTTCTTGTGAAAGCCCTTATGAAGATGTCGCGTCTTGAAAGCAATATGATTGCTTTGAAAAAAGAACAGAATAATTTATATGATAGCATAACTCAGGTGCTGGCCAGTATTAGACTGCATGCAGAGAATAAGAAATTGAACGTATCCCATCAGTGCGAGAATCCTTATCCATTATATTATGATGAAAAATGGACCATAGAAGCAATCTTTAATGTAATGGATAACGCTGTTAAATATACTCCAGAAGGTGGAAATATTAATATCTTTGTAGAACGTTTGGAGCTATTTACTAAGATATGTGTAAAAGATACGGGGATTGGAATTGCACCAGAGCATCTGAATGATATCTTTAAAAGATTCTTTCGGGAGAGCAGAGGACATAAAGAAGATGGTGTGGGGATTGGACTTTATCTGACCAGGGAGATTTTAACAAAACAAGGGGGTTATGTCAAAGTAACTTCTAAGGAAGGTGAAGGCAGTATATTTTCGCTTTATCTGCCTAATTAGTTAAAACAATAGGTATTTTTACAGGAGATTATGGAGGCTTATACAGAAGTCTTTGTAATCTCTTTCTAATTTTATTTATATTGAAAGATTTTTGAGAGGCTTTTGAAACATTATTGAGAGATTTATCTGTTATGATAATCACAGAAAGAATAAAGGAGATGAGATAGGCAATGAGTGTAAATATGAATATATTAAAGACAGAGAATCTAAAAAAATATTATGGCAGCCATCCTAATATTGTTCATGCACTAGATGGGGTAAACTTGGAAATAAAAGAGGGTGAATTTACAGCTATTGTTGGAACTTCCGGCAGTGGAAAATCGACACTTCTACATATGTTAGGCGGTCTTGATAAACCAACAGAGGGGCAAGTGTTTGTAGGTGGAAAAGATATTTCTAAGTTAAATGAAGAAGAACTTACTATATTCCGGCGCCGGCAGATTGGGTTTATTTTTCAAAATTACAATCTGGTACCAATTTTAAATGTATATGAGAATATTGTTCTGCCAATTGAGTTAGACGGAAATAGACCGGATAAATCTTATATAGATAGAATTATTATTATGTTAGGTTTAGAAGAAAAATTAATGAACATGCCCGGTAATCTTTCCGGCGGGCAGCAACAACGAGTTGCTATTGCAAGAGCCCTTGCCACAAAGCCTGCAATTATATTAGCAGATGAGCCAACAGGTAATTTGGATAGCAAAACAAGTCAGGATGTTCTGGGACTGATTAAGGAAACCAGCAATCAATTCCATCAGACAATTGTAATGATTACTCACAATGAAGAAATTGCACAGCTTGCAGATAGAACCATACGATTAGAGGATGGAAAAATTGTTGAAGGCGGGTGGAAGCAATGAGACTTGAAGGCAACAATAATAAAAAAATAATAACCCATCTTGCAATAAGCAGTATAAAAAATAGTAGGATGAGAAATTTTTTCATTATCCTTACCATCGCACTTTCTGTGAGTTTGCTTATGGTAATGAGTCTTTATACTGTAGGATTTGAAAAGAGCCAGCAACGCAGTGTTTCTAATATGCAGCATGTAATTTATGAAAAAGTAACCGATGCCCAGATTAAATCAATGGCAGAAGATAACCGGATAGAGATGCTTTTATTATACAAATATGGACAGGGTGTGGAAGTGAACAATAAGATGATGCAACCGGTCTGGTTTGGGAAAGAAGCCATAAAGGGTAATAGATCTGCTATAAGTACCATGTCTATTATTAGCGGCAATGTACCAGATAAATTGGAGGAGATTGGAGTATCCAAAGGATTTTGCAAAACAATTGGTATAGAACCCAAGATTGGAATAACCGTATCACTTAATTTTTTAGATGGAACCACGGAGAAATTCGTCATATCAGGTATTCTTGATGTTCCGGATAAAACTAATATTTATCCAATATTAGTTTCAGAAGAGTATGCTTTAAAAGGTACACAGTTAAAGAATATATTTCCTGATGCTATTGTTCGCATTCATAATGCAAATAGCATGACCCAAAATGAATTCTTAGAAGTGATTCGTGATATTTCACATAAAAGCGGGGTTGGACGAAAGCAGGTAAATGAGAATAATATTTTTGTTAATACTTTATCTGGCGGTGATAAAGAAATACAACAAATGATAGCAATTATTTGTCTGGGTATTGGCATTTTATTTGTAAGTGTCCTGGTTATTTACAGTATATTTTACTTATCCGTTATTAGCAGGATACATCAATTTGGCCAGCTTCGAACAATTGGTATGACTAAAAAGCAAATCAGAGGCCTAATTACAAGAGAAGGCTTATTGCTTTGTACTGTTGCTATCCCAATCGGGCTTTTAATTGGAGGAGTAATTGGTTATTTGATTCAAAAGAATGGATGGGATTGGAAGAATACAGGGATCATAGCTATGATTGTTATTGTAACGGAAGTTATTACCGTATTGCTATCTATTAATAAACCGGCCAAGATCGCTTCGGCAATATCTCCAATTGAAGCAGCAAAATACTCAGGATATGATACAGCAGATAGTAAACAAGCAGCAGGGAGGTTATACCGTAAATTAACACCCGGTAGTCTGGCTAGAATAAGTGGAACACGGAATCGTAAAAAAACAGTGCTGACTACCATTTCACTTGGAATCGGTGGGGTTCTCTTTATGATTGCCACTACGCTGATTAGTTCTACAAGCTTAGAAGAATATTCACGGCAGGGTGGATTTCGTTTTGGTGAATTTGTCATTAATTTATCCTATAATGCGGTAACTGCAGCGGAACATGGATTAACAGACATACAGAGAGATAATCCGTTAAATGACAAACTAAAAGAGAAAATAGAAGCAATAAATGGTGTCAATAAAGTTATTGCTTTTGAAAAAGCAGCCATTAGTTGGAAAGCACATGGAGAAGTTGAAAAAGGAAGTATTACAGGGTATGGAAAAGGCGAATTATCCGAGAAGTTATTAGATAGTGGTACCATAGATTATGAAAAGATGGTGCTGGAGAACGGGATTCTTGTATGTGATAATTCAATGATAGAAGAAATATATGGATGGAAATATAAACCAGGTGATAAAGTAAATATTACATACCACGATGGAACAGAGGAAGTAGAGAAAGAATATACCATTGCCGGATTCGTAAATTATAAATACAAGTACATTAACCCGGAGGCAGGCTGGTATCTGATACCCAGGGAAACATTGCATGATATCATGAATCATATGAATCTTACAACAGAAATGGTTGTTTCTGCAGAACCGTCAAAACAAGCGGAAGTAGAAGCAAAATTACAAAAGATAGTGGATGAAAATCCACTGCTGACAATGTCCACATTAAGAGAACAAAAAGAAATCGATGAAGTGGGCTTTACTTTACTTTTTGAAATGATACTTGGACTTAGTCTGTTCATTATTGGATTCAGTATGATAAATCTTGTTAATACATTAATAACAAATATAGTAACAAGAAAACAGGAATTCTCCTTACTGCAGGCAATTGGCATGACAAACGGCCAATTAATGAAAATGTTACAGGCCGAAGGCTTACTGCTATCGTTGGGAAATCTGGCAATTACTTTGATAGTGGGAGTTCCGTTAAGTTATGGAGGAATTGAATTATTAAGGTATTTCAGTGCCGAATATATGCATTTTAATTTCCCGTTATGGTTTTTCTTAGGATATGTAGTGTTAATTGTAATCGTACCAATAATAGTTTCCGGAATAGCGCTGAATAATTTTAAGAGACTATCTTTAGTTGAGCGGCTGAGGATAAATGATTAGGTTTAAAAAACAATATTTTATAACCAGCAACTTGTGCTAGCGCACAAAGGTAAAAATATTGCACCAAATTATAAAAATATTAAATTTATCCTTAAGTGTACTCCCTTTATAATATACAATTAGAGAACTATACATTGTTAATAAAGGAGAGGGCGTATGAAGGGATATAAATATTTAGATAAAAAAGGTACTTTTGAGTTGGAAAATCCGGAACTAACCAGTTATCTCTATTTTCCAATATGTAATGAAAGTGGAGTTATGAGCAGCCTTACACCCACATTTGGCGGAGATTCTAAGATGGGACAGAATACATTTTTGTTCTCTCCGGTAAGCAGTGAAGACCTGCATAATAATAAATCCTCCAGAAATTTTTGGTGTCATATAAAAGGAAAAGGAATTTGGTCTGCCACCGGCAGGTCTTCGAAGCAGCAGGCAGAACTTTTTATGGAATATAAAGATGAAACCAGATTAGAAGCAGGGATTATGTGGCAGAAAGTTACTAGAATTTCAAAGGAATTTGGTATAACCTCAGAAATTACCTCATTTGTACCTCATACGAAACATCGAGTAGAGCTTATGATTGTAAAACTTAAGAATTCCGGTAAGGAAAATCTGGACATTACGCCAACAGCTGCCGTTCCCCTTTATGGAAGATCCGCAGATAATATTCGTGACCACAGGCATGTTACCTCACTTCTTCATAGAATTGAAACCGTTGATATAGGGGTAATCCTTAATCCAACCCTAACTTTTGACGAAAGAGGTCATCAGAAGAATCAGATGGTATATGGAGTCTTCGGAAAAACTTCTGATGGAGAGCTGCCTGTTGGATTTTATCCATGTACGGAAGACTTTATCGGAGAAGGGGGTTCATTTGAAAACCCGAAAGCAATAAGTGACGGTAATATAGCATTGGTAAAAGAAGGATTTCGAATAGAAGGTTTTGAGGCTCTTGGCGGCATCCAATTCCAGAACATTACGTTAGAACCTATGGAAGAAAAAACATATATTCTTGTTATGGGATATGGAGATTCCAAAGAAGAACTTATGAAAGAGGCGGATTCATTTCTTTCACAAAAGGCTTGGGAAACGGCCTTTGCTAGTATGAAAAAGTATTGGGATGAAAAGCTGAATATAGAATTTGACTCCGGTAAGAAAGACTTTGATACATGGATGTATTGGGTAAGTTTCCAGCCGATTTTACGGAGGATTTATGGCTGTTCCTTCCTGCCCCATCATGATTATGGAAAAGGTGGAAGGGGCTGGCGGGATTTGTGGCAGGACTGTCTGGCATTACTGATGATGAATCCGGGTGGTGTAAAAGAAATGCTTATTGATAACTTCTCCGGAGTCCGAATGGATGGAACCAATGCCACTATTATTGGAAAGAATCAAGGCGAATTTATAGCGGATCGCAATAATATTACCCGTGTTTGGATGGATCATGGCGTGTGGCCATTTCTTACCACAAAGCTTTACATTATGCAAAGTGGCGACATTGAGATCCTTTTAAAGGAGAATTATTATTTTAAAGACCCTCAATGTATGAGAGGGGAAGAAAAGGATGAATTATGGAAACAAGAAGAGGGTAACCATGTAAGAACTAAAGAGGGGGATGAATATAAAGGGACTATACTAGAGCACATGTTAATACAGCATTTGACTTCTTTTTATGATGTAGGTGAACATAATCATATCAGGCTTCGGGGAGCAGATTGGAATGATGCTCTTGATATGGCAAAGGAACGTGGGGAAAGCGTAGCATTTACAGCTCTGTATGGAGAAAATCTCAACCAGATGGGTGAACTTATTCTAAGCTTATACCAAAAAGGCTTTGCGGAAATACCCTTAGCCAAAGAGCTGAAAATTCTTTTAGAAGATGATTTGAAAACATATGAAGATATTCGTAAGAAGCAAGAAATTCTTCACCGGTACTGTGTTCAGTGCAAAAGCAGAATTAGCGGAGAAAAATTATTCATATCATCTCTTGAGCTTGCCAATAATCTTAAGAATAAAGGAGATTGGATTAAAAAGCATATTCAGGAAAGGGAATGGATTACGAATGCAGAAGGACATTCCTGGTATAATGGATATTATGATAATAGTGGCAATGCAGTGGAGGGTGATAGTCCAACAGGTGTACGAATGATGCTCACAGGTCAGGTATTTGCCATTATGTCTCATACAGCAGTAACAGAGCAGGTAAAAGAAATTATATCTTCAGCAGACACCTATCTTTATGATCCTTGTATTGGCGGATATAAATTAAATACCGACTTTAAAGAACTTAAGACGGATTTTGGAAGAATGTTTGGTTTTGCTTATGGGCAGAAAGAAAATGGTGCAGTATTTTCTCATATGGCCGTTATGTATGCCAATGCCTTATATCAAAGAGGATTTGCAAGAGAAGGCTATAAAGTTATAGATGCACTTTACCGTCATTGCAGTAACTTTGAAAAATCTAGAATCTATCCGGGAGTCCCGGAATACATAGGAGGTAATGGAAGAGGGCTTTATCACTATCTAACCGGGGCTGCAAGCTGGCTCTTATTAACTGTTTTAACGGAAATGTATGGAGTGAAAGGACATTATGGTGATCTTAAATTTTCACCAAAACTCACTTTAGAACAGTTTGATAGTAATCAGAAGGCAGGTGCAAATTTAGTCTTTGCTGATAGAAGATTGTTAGTGTTATATTATAATCCACTAAAGAAAGAGTATGGAGAATATCAGATAAAAAGTATTTTTATAAATGACAAATTGTATTCTAATTATAACAGTACCGTTATTTCTGAAAAACCCGGTTACTCAGGCACTTTAGATTCAGATGGAGTTATTCTTAGAAAAGATCTTGAGAGCTTGGATGCTTCTGTGGAACATAAAGTTCTGGTAGAGTTAATATAAAATGGGAATTATAGTACAGAAAAGATAGAAATGATAAAAGAGAAAAGAGAAGGGGAGGCAACCGGCTGCGATTGTTATTAAAAGACATTAACGGGCTGGTATCTGGGTAATATGAATAGCGAATATATTGAAATTACAAGCTACAACGGGGAAGGTTATAAACCTTTGATTGATTATCAAGGATGGAGAGTGGCTATCCTTAGATATTGTGAAGAATTAGAGCTACATAATATAAAAACAATGCAAAAACATAATGAAACGGATGAAATTTTTGTTTTATTAGAGGGTAATTGTACTTTATTTGTAGGAGGAAAAGGAGAAGATATTGAAGGAATCGAAGGAATTGCTATGGAGCCATATCAGCTCTATAATGTAAAAAAGGGAGTTTGGCATACTCACACTTTAGATGAAAAAGGTATGGTATTAATTGTAGAAAACCAAAACACTTGTGATAAGAATTCTCCTACAAGGTATTTACGTGAAATACAACTGGAAGAACTTCACAGAATATAAGAATATACAATAAAGTAAATATATCATAACTGGGGTGTATAGTTGGTTAAAATACAGGTACTGACTGCAAACGATTAGGTATAAAATGAGTGGGTAAAAGATAAATAGATAAAATAAATAGGTAAAAAATAAATAGGTAAAAGATAAATAGTAAAAGATTAATAGATAAAATAAATAGATAAAGGGGTAAGTTTTCAGCAAATATATTATTAATTGCAAAGGCATACCCCTGTATGAATCAGTTTATAGAAATGTTTTACAGATACTCCAGTCAATGTTACTTTATAAATAATATTATAACAATATCAGGATCTTATAGCCCAACGTAATTTTGCACAACGAGCACGGCTATTGGAATTACATTCAGCTGCCGATGGACGAATTGCCTCAGGAGCTATTTCACTGTAGATACCCTCATTAAGAAATCGTTTGAAAGATTTTTTAACGAGGCGATCTTCTCCTGAATGAAAAGTAAGGATAGCAACCCGCCCTCCCGAAGCAAGTGCTGCAGGAAGCTTTTCTAAAAAATCATATAAAACTTCAAACTCATTGTTGACGTCAATTCGTAAGGCTTGAAAGCAGCGTTGACAGGATTTTTTAACAGCATCATTTCTGGAAGCTTCCGGAATGAATTTTAAAGCTTCCTTGATGGCTTGTTGGAGCTCAGTTGTGGTGGATATGTTTCTTCCTTTTTTGATTTCAGAAATAATGGCACGGGATATTTCAGCAGAGTATGGCTCGTCTGCATTTTCCAGTAGCATACCTTGTAATTCGTTCTGAGTAATTGTTTTTAATCGTTCTGCCGCAGAGATACCTTTACTTGGGTTCAGACGTAAGTCTAATGGTCCTTCACTCTTAAATGAAAATCCACGATCAGGATTGTCTATCTGCATGGAAGATACCCCTAAATCCGCCAATATAAAATCTAAAGGACCTGATTCTAAAGAAACCTGATCTATATTGGAAAAGTTCATTTGCTTGATTGTTAAAATTTGTGGACCATAGCCAAGGTTTTCTAACCGCTCTCTTGTGCGGGGCAATTCAATTGGATCTACATCCAGTGCATACAAATGTCCTTTTGCATCTAGACATTTAAGCATTTCTAAAGTATGACCGCCATAGCCTAGTGTTGCATCTAACCCTGTTTCACCGGGAGTAATCCGTAAGATTTCTATTATTTCGTCCACACAAATGGAACGATGCATACCTGCAGGAGTGCCGCCTTTTTGAATCACCTTTTCCACCGCATCAGCATATTTTTCTGGTTGCAATTCCTTGTACTTTTCATGAAAAGCCCTGGGATGAGTACCTTTATATCGAACGCGCCGTTTATGTTTTTGCTCTTGATTATTCATTGTTTGACCATAAGGATTTGGCATTTGTGAATCCAAAATTAAAAGTTGATACTAAATAAAATACTTCGTTCATTCGCCTAATCCCCCCTTATTATATTTTAGTATTATTACTAATGATATGATATCAAATACAAAACATAAAAGCAAATTATATGAAAAGAATTAAGAACTCTGAACTTTAAAAGACTAAAGTATTAATTGGAAGCACTTGAAAATTACATATGTTGACAAGTATTTGGATATAAACTAATATAAAATCATACAACTGTACATTATTTGAATGATAAAATCCCACATCTTTGAAGACTGTGGTATTCCTAAATTTCAAGCATTAAGTTGCAGAGGGGGCATAAATTTGATTAAAGCACGAAAGTTTTTTAAATCAATTAAAATCAGGACCAAGGTTATTTTACTATATATTAGTGTTCTAATATTATCCCTTCTATTGACTTATGGCATTTTCACCATTATGAGTGAAAGACAGATAGAGCAAGAGGTGGGAGAAGCCGCTATGCAGACTGTTAGTGCCTTAAAAGGTAATCTGGATTTCATATTTGAAAACGCGAATCAATTTTCAGATCTTATATATTTTGATAAAGATGTACAAAGCGTCCTGTCCAAAATCAACTCCAGCAACATTAATGCTCATGTACAGCAGACCATGCAAAAAAGTATGGTTAATATGCTTTTGTCCGGTGACTACATATCCGGTGTATTTATATTTGATACATATAATAATTACTACAATTCCTATAAATCAGGGCCTATCCTCGTAAATAAAGACATTGTTAAAGAAACCGATTGGTATCGTAAAACAAAAGAAGCAGAAGGAGATGTGGTTTTTATTCATAAAAGTGAAGGTGTTTTAACATTTCCAACGAAAAAGGATAAAAACTACATTTCACTTGTAAGAGAAATTTATGATGTGGATACTTATGATGAATTGGCTACTTTACTAATTATAGTTGATGAAGAGACTATACAGGACTATTTTGAAGAAGTTGGAATGGAATATAATTCACAGTTTTGTATTGTAGATTCTAATAATAATTATATTGTCAGGCCAAACGGATACAACAAAAGTATGGATGAATACATATTCAAATATTCAAAAGATAAGAACAGTTATCGGTCATTAGAGAACGATAATAATAAAATGATCGTGGCTACTCAGGAACTGGGTATTGAGGACTGGAGATTAATCGGTACCATTCCTTTAAATCTTAATAACATATCTTTAAGCAAAGCTTACAGAACCTGGATTGTGCTAATTATTAGTTTGAACCTGTTTTTTATATTTGCATGTTCTGTGGCATTGTCCAATTTGATTTTTAAGCCCTTAAACAGGGTGCAAAAGCATATGAAAATGGTACAAGGTGGTAAGCTTATACAAATGGAGGTAAATGAGAAACATTCCGATGAAATAAATGATTTAAAAAAGGTATTTAATCAGATGGTGTCCGCAATTGATAATTTAATTTCAGAAGTAAAAAAAGAGGAACAAATTATTGCGAAAAATGAATTAGATATCATTCAGGCCCAGATAAATCCCCATTTTTTATACAATACATTAGATGCAGTATCAGCCCTTGCATTAATCGAAGATAATGAAAACTGTTTAAAGATGACACAGGCCCTGGGGAATTTCTATAGAAATAGTTTGAACAGTGGTTTAGATCTGGTATCCATTCAGGATGAAATGGAATGTATCGAAAGTTATATTACTATCCTGAACATGAGGTATGATGATAAGATTAATATGACTTATGATGTGGAAGAAGATATAAAAGAACGAAAGATACTAAAATTGATTCTACAACCTATTGTGGAAAATGCAGCTCATCATGGCATACGTAATAAAAAGGGAGAAGGCACCATCTCTATTAAAGGATACCGGGACGAGAATGAAATCATATTCATTGTAACGGATGACGGACTTGGTATGAGTGAAGACAGAATTCATGAGATTGTGGAGGGAAAAATACAAAAAGAGAAATCTGGATTTGGATTATATAGTTCCGCTCAAAGAATATCCCTTTATTACGGCATTGAGAAACCAATCACCATAACCAGTGAATTAGGTAATGGAACTGAAATTATAATTCGGGTAAAAGTAATTAATGATAGCAAGGCATAAAAAACATCTATTATCAGCAGTTGCCTTGTATGAGCAGACAAAATATCAGATGTACCAGATGTAGCGAGTATGAGGGGGAGGAATCTGTGAAAGGAGTATGGGGGAAAAATGAATAATCGAGTATTGATTGTTGACGATGAAAAATTAGAACGTGTTTTAATCCGCAAAGGATATGACTGGGAAGCAAATGGTTTTGAAATTATTGGAGAAGCCGGCAGCGGGGAAGAAGCACTGGAATTTTTCAATATAAAAGCACCGGATATTGTTATAACAGATATTAATATGCCATATATGGATGGTTTGCAGCTTGCTGAAAAGATCAGGGAGCGTTCTGCAAAATGCCGTGTGGTAATTGTTACAGGTTACAGGGAATTTGAATATGCAAGACAGGCATTAAAACTAGGAGTAAAAGACTTTATCTTAAAACCGGTAAATATTAATGATATTGCTAATATCGTTAAAAATATTAAGGAAGAACTGCAGGAAGAAGAAGGTCATCACCGGGAATATAAGCAGTTAAAAGAAACAGCAAAACAAAATCAGGACATTGTTACTGAAAGTTTTTTGCAGTTGTTGGCAGAGAATCGAATTGAAGAAAAAGAAGCACTTTATAAATTGGAGATGTATGGTTTTGATGGACTTTTGAAAGAATGTGTATGTATTAATATAAAACCCTATAAAAACGAAGAGGGATTATTGGAAGAAAATTTAGCCACCAGTAAGAATATATTAGACTTTATAAATGATAATTATAAGACAAACAGTATTTCATTTATTCATTATCTATGCAATATCATTATTTATCTGATGGGCGAAGATACCACAGAAGCAAAGGGAATTGTTAATGAGATTAAGAAAGGTATCAACGAAGAGCTGAATATAGAAGTTGATGTAGGAATTAGTCAGGTTCAACATAACTATGCAGGAATTTCAAAGGCATACAGACAAACGGAAAAAGCCATTAGTGCCAGTGTAATTCTTGGACGTAATTCATGTATTACCTATGATGAATACGCAGGTATTAAAAAAGCTGATCAAGGAAACACAGAAATTAACTGGCAGGATTTCGTCTTCAGTGTAGAAAACTGTCTGGAAAAGAAAGTAGAGGAATATATTGACGAATATACCAGCTTAATTAAGAAGGCAGGAATAACGGATACCGAATATCTAAAATTAATGGCAATGAATATGCTTTCAAAAGCAGCAACGGTTTTGACAAGACATGGGAAAAGCTTAGGACAGTTAGTGGGAGAAGGATGGTTGTACGAGGAAGTTTCTAAGATTGCAACAGTAAGAGAAATGAATGGATGCCTTAAGAATATTATCCGGCATATTCTTAAATATAGTGATAGTTTAAGAACTAAGAAGAGCAATAAGCTGGTAGATCAGGCATTGAAGTATATTGATGCTCATCTTTATGAACAGAGCCTGACACTTAAATCCATTGCAGGTAATGTATATACCAACGAAAGTTACTTAAGCCGGGTATTTAAGCAGGAAATGGGTGAAGGAGTCATCGAATACATAAACAGGAAGCGCATAGAGCAAAGCATGATTTTACTGAACACTACGGATTTAAAAGCCTATGAAATCGCAGAAAAGATAGGAATTGGTGACCCTCATTATTTTAGTATTTGTTTTAAAAAGCAAGTTGGAGTTACCATTAAGGAATATAAGAAGCCAAAATTTGAATAGCAGACCACTTATGTAAAAATAGTTACCTTTTTACTCAAAATATTAAATTGAGTATCTTTTACTATTTTCATATACTGATACTAACATAAAAAGCATGCTGTTATTTATTAAGCCTTGGGCTAAATTCTTTAAAATCCAATTAAGATTGTAAAATATGGAGGGAAGGTTATGAAAAAAATAACAAAAAGGTTAATATCATTACTATTGGCAACAGTATTGGTATTTAGTTTGGCTGCTTGCGGGAAGAAAGATAAAGGAACCTCAACAGATTCCAAAGATACAGGTACGGTAACAGAAGGTAATACGGAAAAAGAGAGTAATGGAGATAAAGCTCCTGAACAAATTACTTTAAATGTTTGGCATCAATGGTCCAATGACACCAATGAATTGAAAAAACTTTATGATCAGGCAGTAGCTGAATATATAGACGCAAATCCTCATGTTAAAATTGATACACAGACACTGGACACAGAAGCGTACAAAACAAAAATATCCGCAGAGTTTGCAGGAACAGCAAGCGGTATCGATGTTTTCTATTATTGGGGTGCCGGTACAGCCAGAAAACTTGTGAATGCGGATAAATTACTTCCCCTAAACGATTATATTACAGATGAAGTGAAAGCGAAGATTTTACCGGGCTCAACATCTGCATTTGAATACAATGGTAAGACTTATTCCTTACCAATGTTCTCCTGGTATATGACCTTATTTGCAAACAAAGATTTATTTGAGCAGGCGGGAGCAACGATACCGACTACATACGATGAATTATTAGAAGCATGTACAAAATTAGCTGCTCTTGATGGGGTTACTCCTCTGGCTGCAGGTGCAAAAGATGGCTGGAATGCAGCATTTATTTATCAGGCATTAGCGCTTAGAGAAGTTGGTGCAAAGAATATCAATGCTATGCTAAGTGGAGAAATTCCATTTGAAGATTCTGGTTACACAGAAGCAGCCAATAAAGTAGTAGAGCTTTATAATGCAGGAGCATTCGGTAAGAATCCTCTTGAAGCTGGAAATGACGATGCTAACTCAGCATTTATCAATGGAAAAGCAGCTATGAGAATTATGGGAAGCTGGTTTGCAAATCAAGTGTATACAGACGCTACAGCTACCATTAATCCGGATAATGTAGTGGCCTTAAAGATTCCTATGATTTCCGGTAAAGGCAGTTCAACTGATTATGCCGGTGGATTCGTTGAATCTTTCTGGGTAAATAAGAATACAAAATATGCAGATGAAGCAGCAAAATTTGCAATTTATATTAATGAGAAGATGGGTAAAGCCGCTTATGAAACAGGAACTGGTTTCTGCGGATGGAATGTAGAATTGGATGAAAGTAAGTTAAATCCATTATTTGTTCAGATCAAAGGTTTATTAGGTGAGAGTGTGGAAGGTGTATTGGCATGGGATACTTCCTTAGATTCCAATCCGGCAACCATTCATAATGAACAAGTTCAGACTTTGTTTGCTCCTAATGCAGATGTAAATGTATTCATTGAAGAGCATAAAGCGGCTATCAATTAGTAAAGTACTTCGGAAATAAAATAGTTCTCAATATTAAATTTATTAATACACTTTTAAACAATATGTCTAAGGGATTATCACTTACAAAGTTAAAAAGTGATAATCCCTTAACTTAACTAAAGTTCGATCGTATAAGGGTATCTTTTGTCAGTCAAACACCCTTGACTAATCAAAATACTATAACAGGGAGGGTCAATCTATGGATAAAATGTTAGGTAAAAAGCGATATATTGCAATATTCGTTATGCCGGCATTGCTGCTATTTCTATGTTTTGTTGTGGCACCATTAGTTGTCACAGGTATCTATAGCTTGTTTGAATATGACGGAATAGGTACTATGAAATTCTTAGGATTAAGTAATTATATAGAATTATTTACAAAAGACCGATATTTTCCGAAAGCGCTGACGAACTCGCTGGTTCTGGCGGGTGCCTCCGTATTTATTCAGATTCCTTTATCTTTACTTCTTGCGATTATTTTGGCTAGAGGAATCAAAGGGGAAAAAGCATTCCGAACAATTTATTTTGTACCGGTAGTCATCTCCAGTATGGTTATTGGGCAGCTATGGATGAAAATATTTAATAGCCAATATGGTTTATTAAATATAGTAATTGGTTTTATTACCGGTCAGAAGTTTGAATATTCCTGGTTATCTACTCCAGCAACTGCTTTTATTGCCACCGTGATACCGGCAGTATGGCAGTATATCGGATATCATATGTTAATCTTTTATGCAGGTATTAAATCAATTCCAACTGATTATTATGAAGCAGCAAGAATCGATGGAGCTTCGAACGGGCAGGTTTCATTAAAGATAACCCTGCCGCTGCTGGCACCGGTTATTAAAACCTGTCTGCTGTTTGCTTTAACCGGGTCTTTC
>NZ_DAMAUC010000023.1:0-41388 GCF_032079385.1 Anaerocolumna sp. | reverse complement strand
GATTTAATCTACGTTATGACAGGGGGTGGCCCCAATCATGCAAGTGAAGTTCCCGGCACTTTGATGTACAGCAGTTTATTCCGGCGGGGGCTTTATGGTTATGGTAGTGCACAAGCTTTCTTCATTGTTATTGAATGTCTGGTATTTAGTTTTGTTATAAGCCGGATGTTTAAGAGGGCAGAAGAGAATGCTTCCGTGATATAGGAAGGTAGTGTGAATTATTGAAGAGCATAATTCCCGCACTGATTTGTGGTAATTCCTCATCTGCAAGCAGACGAGGCATGCGGTGGGAGCTAGTGTAAATTATTGAGAATACATAATTTTCACCCTATTTATGGCATGCAATGGAAGTAACGAATTGTGAAACAATTTGTTTTGCCAATATTGTTCTTGTGCTCAAGTTCGCAGGCATTGAAAGCATGGAGGATTAGTATGAAAAAAGTCAAAAAAAGAATACTATTTATTATTTTAATATTAATTGCAATTGCACAATTATTCCCGCTATACTGGCTAATTACATTTTCTTTAAAAAGCAATATAGAAATCTTTGGGGAAAATGTCCTTGGACTTCCCAAGGATTGGAGATGGATTAATTATGCAACAGCTTTATCCGATGGAGGAGTACTTAGATATTTTCTTAATTCCGTATTTTATTCCGGAACAACGGTAGCTGTAACAGGCATTATTACAGCTATGGCAGGATATGCAATAGCAAGAATGAAGTGGAAATTAAATAATTTTGTATTTGGTTTCTTTGCTTTGGGAATAATGATACCAACTCAGGCAGCCCTTCTTCCTTTATTTCAGGTTCTGGATAAACTTGGACTAAAAGGTGGATACATTGGATTGTTAATTCCTTACATATCATTTGCAATTCCCATGAGTTTAATGATTCTGGTAAGCTTTTACAAAGGAATACCTAAAGAGATGGAGGAAGCAGCATATATTGACGGCTGTGGGGTAATTCGTTGTTTCGGAACCATCATACTGCCAATTATAAAACCTGCTTTGGCAACTGCTTCCATTTTTACTTTCCTTGGTTCCTGGAATGAGCTCATGTTTGCCAATACATTGGTGGACAGCTCGGACTTTAGAACTTTACCGGTTGGTATTATGTCCTTCTCCGGTCAATATTCTACGGATTGGGGGCTAATTGGGGCGGCTATGGTAATTGCAACTTTGCCCACAATCATTGTTTATTTCTTCTTAAGTAATCAAGTGCAGGAGAGTTTAGTAATGGGGGCGGTAAAAGGTTGATGAGAAAATATTGTATTTATGAGAAATTTTATCCTTAATCTTAAAAAATCACCTTTTACATTCGTGGATTAAATGCACTATTTGTTAAGTAGAGATAAAATTATAAAACATGTAATAAGAATAGATTAGTGGAAAGGAACTTGATAAGTAATCAGGTTCCTTTTTGAATATATTGGAATCTCCATTGCTTTTAAGCTTCCAAAGTGTTACAATTATAGATATACTTTTTAAGTAATGTGAGACTTCTGAGATGGCTAATTGTAAAGAAGTATTTACAGAAAAACTTTTAGAGAAATAAAATGGATTACATTTTATTTAATATAACTAAAATAAAAGAAAGAGGGAACTGTATGAGTAAATTATTTAAAAAAATTATGATTTGTTTATTAGCATCAACTCTTTTGTTTAATACTGTTGATATGGTGTTTAGTACATCAATAGTATCTGTCACATCTGAGGCCCATTCCGGAAGAACGGATTCAAATGGTGGGCATAAGGATAATAAGAATAAAAGTGGACTAGGTTCATACCACTATCATTGTGGAGGATATCCCGCTCATTTACATAGCAATGGAGAGTGTCCGTATACAACGACCTCCAGTAAGATGACGACCTCCAGTAAGACCACAACTTCCAGTACGTCTACAACTTCTGGAAAAACCACAACATCTACGAAAAGCAAATCAAACAATAGTGCCAGTAAGTCTGTAATAAAGAAAGTTCAAAAGAAATTAAATGAATTAGGCTATGATTGTGGAACTCCGGATGGAATTATGGGGAAAAAGACAAAGAAAGCTTTAAAGGAATACCAGGAAGATTATGATTTAACGGTAGATGGTGTTATTGGTAAAGAAGTAAAAAAATCATTGGGTATAGATTAGGTACATATTAATAATTCGAAATATTTTAGACTTCAGATTTGAAGAAAAATCACTTTTATAATGTAAGTTTTAAAGGTGATTTTTTTATAAAGATCAATTTTAATAATCTTAGACCAGCAATAATAAACGGTAAGGATGGAACCTGCCGGAGATGGAAGTACATTCATAAAGCCGACAATAATATGAACAATATAAATCTATCCGATAGAGTATAAATCCATGTGAATGGAAACGAATTTCCTAAATAGTAGAGTACTCTGTACAGGCTTCGTCCATTCATAAGACCTTGTACAGAGTCAGATGCTTAAGCATTTTGAAATCTGTTATAGCGGATTCTATTCCAATAATAAATCTCAAGACGAAAATAGTCATGCAAATCAACGAATTACTTTATGAATTTACGGAATTTATTGAACTTCTCTTATCCAGCACGGATTCCCGCTTTATAAGTTCAACGTCCAGTACAATATTCTGGGTCGGTAAGGAGGGATTTTTTAAATGCTGGAATAAAGCATCCAATGCAAATTGTGCTTTCTGATTAATATCCTGCGAAATCGTGGTCAGCCTTGGGGACACATATTGGGATATCGGAAGATTATCAAAGCCGATAATGGAAAAATCCTCTGGGATCTGGTAGCCTCTGCGTTTTAATATGTCCATCAGCTCGATGGCACTGTTATCAGCGGCGATAAAGATGGCACTGACGGGTTTTTCAAAAGAGCAGAGTTCGGTTACGGTTTCCTCCATATTCAGCGGCTCTAAGATGTGTTCCGGAGCCAGGTTTAAACCAGCTGCTTCTATGGTATCTTTAAACCCCTCTAGCCGTTGTCTGATTAGCTGACTGACACTGGTATGTGGTGTAATAAAGGCAAAATCCCGATGCCCGTTCTCGATAAAATGCCTGGCAGCCAATGCGCCGCCCTTATAATCATCGATTCCGATATTGATCAATTGACGTATACTGCTATAGCTGTCTGTAAATACCAATGGAATTTTATTATCCGCCTGGATCTGCTGAATGTTTTTATCAAAGGTTCCAAGAAACAGGGCACCCTCCGCGTTCCAGGACTGGAGGTGTCTGGTAACATCGGAATATTCATTTATAAAATGCACCATAGCATTATAACCATACTCCTGAACGAGCTGTATGATATACCCCAGCATCGTAGCATTGTAAGGTGATTCAAGTACATTGTCTGAACCTTGTATGATGATGGAGATGATTTTAGAGGATTTGGAGGATAGACTCCGTGCTGATGAATTCGGAACATAACCAAGCCTTTCAATAATGGATTGTATCTTCGCTATATTCTCATCCGATACTTCGGAATATCGCTTATTCACAACGCGGGATACCGTCATTACACTTACCCCTGCCTCTTTTGCAATATCTTTTAATGTTACCATGTACCATATACACTCCTTCTTTTGATAACGATAACAGTATCGCCTCATTATAATAAACTTATTATAGCTAATCAAAGAGGATAATGCAATATAAATTGGTGAAAATATGTGGCAGCCTTCCGCAAATTCTTTAAAATTTCTTAATTTTAGTTAATTTATAGATAATTTTTCGAATAAAATGATAACGGTAACAACCATAAATCAATATGATAAAATAAACAAGCAATTTGTGTTGTGCATTTGGTATAGTTTTAAGCAAATAAAGCGAGGGATAATAGATAAAATTCTATATTTTCTATTGACATACTTGCCGACAAATGTTAATATTATTGTGTTAACGATAACAGTAAAATGCTTTTTAGGGAAACAATAACGAGATAAATTAAGAA
Organism: Anaerocolumna sp.; assembly: GCF_032079385.1. NCBI lineage: Bacteria > Bacillati > Bacillota > Clostridia > Lachnospirales > Lachnospiraceae > Anaerocolumna > Anaerocolumna sp. Next base: position 37,454 of record NZ_DAMAUC010000023.1, on the reverse strand, counting down.
ATGAGGGAAAAGCAAATGAAGGCTTCCAAACAACAGAAATGCAATACAAAAAACTTGTGGCTCCGAATTCGCAGAAATTGGGGTTTGTACCTTTTGCTGCTGCCGGCGGTAATTCTTCTGATCTGTTTTACTTACCGGCCAATGTACGGCGTATTGATTGCGTTTAAGGAATATCGTCCGGCCAGCGGGATATGGGGCAGTGCATGGTCGACACCATGGTATAAGCATTTTAAGAAGTTTTTCAATTCGTATCAATTTGTAAATACGATTAAGAATACCTTGACCATCACAATCTACAGTATGCTTGTATTTCCAATTCCGATTATCCTTGCGCTAAGCATAAATCAGATGAAAAACAAAAGGTTTCGAAAGATTTTCCAAACAGTAACCTATATGCCACATTTTATATCGACAGTCGTAATGGTAGGGTTGATTACACTGCTGTTATCCCCGGGAAGCGGTGTGTTTGGAGCAATCTGTGACGTGATTGGTGTAGAAGCACCGAATCTAATGGGGAAAGCGGGAGCCTTTAAGCATCTGTATGTATGGAGCGATGTCTGGCAGCATGCAGGATGGGACAGCATTATATACATAGCTGCACTTTCCGGAATTGATCCCAGCCTCTATGAGGCGGCAACCGTAGACGGTGCAACGAAAATGCAAAAGATAAAATATATCGATATCCCAATGCTTATTCCTACGGCAGTGATTATGCTGATCCTGCGAATGGGCGGCTTATTAAGCCTGGGATTTGAGAAGGTTTATCTGATGCAGAACGATCTTAACCTGGTAAGCAGTGAGGTGATATCTACCTATGTATACAAGATCGGGGTAATTAATACACAGTACAGCTATTCAGCAGCCATCAACCTGTTCAGTACCATAGTTAACTTTATTCTTTTGATATCCGTCAATAAAATCTCAAAGAAAATAAGTAAGAATAGCTTATGGTAGAAAGGAGGAGATATACATGTCTGAGAATAGAAAAAAGGAAAGTAAGATAAAAAGCAGCCTTTCCGATAGAATCTTTCAGTTGATTCTATATGTAATGGCAGCGATTGTTTTGGTCATTGTTCTGTATCCGCTTTATTTTGTAGTGATTGCCTCTTTCAGTGATCCGTCTGCAGTTGCCGGTGGTAAGGTGTGGCTGCTTCCAAAAGAATTTACCTTAGATGGCTATAAGGAGTTGTTCCGGCACAGTGAAATCTGGACCGGCTATGCTAATACCATCCTTTATACTGTCGTTGGAACGTTGATTGGCTTAATTGTCAATTTATTTGCAGCCTATGCCCTGTCCAGAAAAGACCTGGTTGGAAGAAAGTTCTTTAACTTTTTGTTTATCTTTACCATGTTTTTTAACGGAGGGTTGATCCCCACCTTTTTAACAATCAAGGATTTTAACCTGTACAATACCTTTGCGGTCATGGTGCTTCCGTTTTCCGTTTCGGTTTATAACATTATCGTAGCGAGAACCTTTTTTCAAAATAATATACCTACGGATTTAAATGATGCGGCTAAGATTGATGGCTGCGGGAATTTAGGGTACTTTTTTAAAATCGTGCTGCCACTATCAAAAGCAATTATATCGGTGATTGCGCTGTGGACAGCGGTAGGTATGTGGAACTCCTATTTTAATGCTTTGATCTATTTGAAGGATGCTTCCAGGTATCCGCTGCAGTTGATACTAAGAAATATATTAATTACGAATAACCTGCAGATGTCCTTTGGAAGCGGGGAAGCAATGCAGATCGCACTCCGGTTGTCGAATCTAATGCGGTATTCAGTGATTATTGTTTCTACCGTTCCGATTATGTGTTTTTATCCATTCGTTCAGAAATATTTTAACAAAGGTGTTATGATTGGTGCCGTCAAAGGTTAGGCGTCAATGATTACATATAATGAAGGAGGATGATTATGAAAAAAGAAATGAAAGCAAGTCTGAAAAAAATCACAAGTTTGCTGCTGGTATTCGTAATGACCCTTTCCTTAGCCGGATGCGCTAAGGAAAAGCAGGATACCACCAGTACGAATCTGGATTCTGCAAAGACAGCAGAAGGAGAGAGTAACCTTAATGCCACCGGAATGCCCATCGTAAAAGAACCCATAACCCTGACAGTATTGACAACCCGCTGGGGCAACATGGGAGACAGCTTTACAAACAATGAATTTCTTAAGGAACTGGAAGAAAAGTCAAATGTTAAGATTATATGGCAGGTACAATCTTTAAACGATTGGGGCGAGCAAAAGGGTATTATGCTTGCCGGCGGTGAACTGCCGGATATCGTTATGGGATTTCAGACCTTTAATGATTCCGATATCATGAGTAACCTGGATCTGTTTTTACCGCTGGATGATCTGATTGAAAATTATATGCCGAATTACTACAAGGCAATGGAAGAAATACCGGATCTTAGAAAGATCACAACCTTCCCCGACGGGAAAATGTATTCCATGGGTAAGAACCTGCCCCTGCGTCCGATTTCCTGCAATCAGCCGATTATCAACAAGGTATGGCTGGATAACCTGGGTCTGGAAGTCCCTACCACGATTGATGAGTTGTATACCGTATTGAAGGCCTTTAAAGAGCAGGATGCGAATGGCAACGGGGATCCAAAAGATGAGATCCCGATCACTGGTGCAAAAGGGATTTCCATGGATTTTCTGAATCCGTTTGGCATTACGGACATTAACGGGTATAAGATCATGGTAAATGAGGATAAAACACTTACCTATTACCCAACCTCTGAGGCATACAAGGAAGGTATCAAATGGCTTCATAAATTATATTCCGAAGGAATTATTGATCCGGAAACTTTCACACAGGATGATTCCATGCTGTCGGCAAAGCGCCAGGATCCAAATGTGGCAAGAGTTGGCCTAGAATATGCGTGGACGCCGGATTCTAACTTTGGAAAATGGTCCCCGGAGTATGAAGTAATCGCGCCCATTAAAGGGTATGATGGAAAGCAATACACTGGGGGAGATCCCAACGGAGTATCAAGTATCATGCGTAATGAAGTGATGATTACGAAATTCTGTAAGAATCCGGAAGCTGCTGCAAGATGGATTGATGAATTCTATACCGGAGAGGCAAGTATTCAGAATTTCTGGGGAGGCATTGGAACGGTAATCACAAAGCATGAGGATAGTACCTATACATTGAATGATCCCCCGGAAGGCACGAGTGCGGATGCCTGGTACTGGGATTCCAGCTTACGTGATTTCGGACCGAAGTATATCGACAAGGAATTCGAGAAGAAAATTAAGCTGTCTCCTGTAAGCGGTGACGGATTAAAGGCAGAGCTGAGTAAAATCGCAGAAAGTACCGTGACCATCCCTTATCCGAATGTTATGTTTACAAACGAAGAGAACGAAGAACGTCCTGCTTTAACAACGGATATCGATAAGTACGTAGAGAGCACCCGTGCACTTTGGATTACGGAAGGCGGTATTGATGAGGGCTGGGAGGAATATGTAGAACAGTTAAATACTATGGGGCTTGAACGGCTGATGGAGATTTACACCACTGCCTATGAGCGATATATCAATAATAATTAATCATACAATGGGAACCGAATAATAAATAATCTAGATCATTAGAATTCATTTTTCGGTTCCCATTTCATAATTGGAGGTTTTATGGCAAAGGTATATGAATTTAATTTAAACGAAGAGCTTGCAATCGCAGCTTCAAAAATATATATTCAAAAGGATTGTTTATCGATTAGAAATGTCACGATAACGGAAGATGAGAATTCCTGTACCGTTGTTTTAGCCCATAGCTACGGGGCTGTGTATGGATTGGGAGAAAGATTTGACCGGATCAATCAGAAGAATTCTACGGTGAGAGCAGAGGTTATCGAGCAGTTTTGTAATCAGGGAAATATCAGCTATTGTCCGATTCCGTTCTTCTTTACGGATAACAAGTTGGGCGTGTTTATTGATACCTTTACCGTAACGGAATATAAATTTGGTGATACGATTGAAATTAAGATAACGAGAGACAGCAAAGGACAACTGCCTGTAATTTATTTTTTTCACGGAGAGCCCAAAGCGATTCTTACCGCTTTTTCGGAAGTATCCGGAAAACCGACGATGATACCGAAGTGGAGTTTTGGCCCATGGATGTCAGCCAATCGCTGGAGTACGGAGAAAGAAATAAAAAGGCAATTGGATTGTATGAAGAAATATAAAATGCCCCACAGCGTTATGGTAATCGAAGCATGGAGCGATGAAGCCACTTTTTATCGTTTTAACGAGAATGGAGAGTGGGAGGATCCGGAAGGACTTATAAAATTATTGTCGGAAAATGACGTGCATGTAATCCTTTGGCAGATACCAGTCCTTAAGCGAATGGAAAAGGATGAGAGGCATGGAGTATTAGAGCAGGACCGGGATTATGCCATCCAAAACAAGTTCTGTATTTTAAATGCAGACGGTACCCCCTATACCATACCGGAGGACCATTGGTTCGCTGGATCCCTTCTCTTGGATTTTACCAATCCGGAGGCGGAGGACTGGTGGTTTGCGAAAAGAAAATATCTCCTTACGATGGGAGTTGACGGATTTAAAACCGATGGCGGAGAATTTATATTAAGTGATGATGTTGTCGCGGCAAACGGCTGTACCGGGTTAGAAATGAGAAACGGATATGCAGCAAGCTATGTAAAAGCCTATAGCCGCTTTGTCGGAAAAGACCGGGTTTTATTCAGCAGAGCCGGATATAAGGGGCAGCAGAAGTACCCAATCCAATGGGCAGGGGATCAGATGTCGACCTGGGAGGAATTTCAGCATATACTTTCTGCAGGTTTAAGCATCGGCTTGAGCGGAGTACCCTTCTGGAGTTTTGATATTGCAGGATTTGCGGGTCCGATGCCAAGTCTTGAATTGTACGAGCGTGCTACGCAAATGGCGGTATTTGCACCGGTTATGCAATGGCATTCCGAGCCGGTAGGAGGCCAATATAGCGATATCCTCTCGACAAAGCAGGGAGTCAATGACCGAAGTCCTTGGAATATGAGTCTGTTGTACGGGGAGGAAGAAGTCTTAGACCGACTACGTTTTCATTATAATTTAAGAATGAACCTTTTGCCTTATCTGTATAATCTGGCTTTCGATTCTACGATGACCGGACTTCCTCTGATGAAGCATCTGATACTTGAATATCCGGAGGATGAACGGGTGCATAATATCGAAGACTGCTATATGCTTGGTGACATCCTGGTCGCTCCGATTTTAGAGGAAGGCAGGATGGAAAGAGAACTTTATCTTCCAGAGGGACACTGGATCGGGTTGTGGCCCATGGAGGCAGAATTATTAGAAGAAAAGGACCATGCATCAGCAGAGGAAGGACGGATACAGAAAAGAGAGGATGCATCTCTTCGATTAGAGGGAGGATCTTATTATAGAATCAAAAGCGGAAAGAATCGTATTCCTGCTTTTATCCGTGAAGGGGGATGTATTGCATTAAATCTCAACGATACCCTTCAGCTTGGTTCGGATGTCGGCAGCAAAACAAGGGGTTATAAGAACCTTTGCTTTTATATAACTGGTCTGGAGGGAGAGTATCATTTTCAGGATGAAGAGGAGAATGAAGTATTTATCCAGTGGGGAAATGGCTCCTATCAGGTAAAACAGATGGCAGGCAGACTAGACATAAAAATTATAGAGAAATAAGAAAGAAAACGGAGGAATAGTGTGAATTATTCCAGCATTGGGAAAAGCGGGAGCGATCCTGCCGACTGAGAAGGTTTCTATTGACAACGGAGTGATAATCCTAGAGATATGTAGCTGGTGCGTGTTTGCTGGAGCAAACGGAGAACAGGTAATGTATGAGGATGACGTAAGCAGTATGGAGTTTGAGGAGAGCTGCTATTCCGAGAACCAAATAAACAAGGGAGCTGTTGCAAGGCCGACGGGTAGTCGGTTATGCGAGAGCTCCCTTGTTTATGAAATTTTTTTATTATAATTTCATTTTTATGATAAAATAAGTAATAAAACTTAATATTGTGGTTATAGCAAGTATAGCAGCAATTATAGCCAAGATAATAATAACTAGAAAAAGTATTTTATTAGTAATTTGTAATTGATATCTCAATCGGCCAATAGCATAGGGTATTCCTCTGTCATAAATTATAACACAAAATAGCCTTTGTATTTTAAATTGTTGAATTTAGTGCAAAATGATTAGAAAAAACAATGAACTTTCTTTATTAATAACTAATCTTTATTTCAGATTGTAGTCTATCATTGTTACAAGCCAACATATAATTATTATAAATAAATCAATCATTCGAGGTCATATATGATTATACATGTTGTACAATCTGGAGATACCGTGAATTCCATTGCAGCTAAATATGGTATATCAGCAACGAGGTTAATTCAGGAAAATGAATTAAGAAGACCTTACGACTTAGTAGTAGGGGATGCTTTAGTGATTCTTTATCCGGAAGTAACCTATACGGTTGAAGAGGGGGATACACTGGAAGGAATAGCTGCAACACATGGGATTTCTTTAATGGAATTATTGCGTAATAATTTTTTCCTTTCAGATAGAGAATATATATACCCGGGAGAGGAATTAGTAATTCGATATAAAGATCAGAAGATAGGCGATATATCAACCAATGGGTATGCTTATCCTTTTATCAATAGAGATATATTAAGAAAGACACTGCCTTTTCTAACATATTTAACAATCTTTAATTATAGAATAACTTCACAAGGTGAATTAATTGATATAAATGATAGGGAAGTAATAGAAATAGCAAAAGCCTATGGTGTAGCACCTATAATGTTAATCTCCACCGTATCAGATCGAGGAGGACAACAACTATCAATTGAACAAAGTATATTGAATGATGAAGAAATACAGGAAAACCTAATTAATAATATTCTTTTTATGATGGACTCAAAGGGTTATTATGGATTAAATATTGACTTTCAATACATTCATCCTTCTAACAGAGAACGTTTTGTAGATTTTATAAAACGAATAACCAGGGAGTTAAATGAAAAAGGATATCAAGTGTATATAACCATCACACCTAGTTCCTTTGAAGTAGAAACAGGAATCCTTTATCAGGGTGTCGATTATAAAGGCCTTGGAGAAGCAGCAAATGGTGTTGTTCTACTATCCTATGCATGGGGATTTTCTTATGGATTGCCAATCGGTATTCTGCCATTTGTCACAGTAAGAAAGTTAATAGACTATGCAGCTGCTCAAATTCCTAATAATAAAATTACCATGGGAATACCAGTTATAGGATATATATGGCAGCTTCCTTATATTGAGGGTGAAACGATGGCTAACGCTATCAGCCACGAGAATGCGGTAGAGCTGGCAGCAGAGGTAGGTGCAACGATTCAATATGATGAAGTCTCCCAAACCTCTTTTTTCCATTTTGTAAATATATATGAATACATGGTATTATTTAAAGATGCCAGGGGTATTGAGGGCATGCTTAATTTAATGGATGAATACAAATTTAGTGGTATGGCAGCCTGGAATATCATGAGCTTTTTTGCACAAATGTGGTTAATAATTAACGCGAAGTACAACATTAATAAAATAGAGTTATTGGAAAAATAAGGATTTTTAATACAGCTTTTATAGACTATATTTAAGTGCCATAAAACTTACGAGGGGGGATTAATACCGAATGTTGCATTTTTCAAAATAAAATGTAAATATGGTTTCAGCTCTTGTTTTAGAAGGTTTATGGCACTTAAATTAATATATAATGAATTTTTTTATTGAAAAAATAAAAATTTCCATATATAATCTCATTATTATTAAACAGTAATGAATATTTAGTTACATGGTAAAAGAGCTACTCTAGATTTATTGCTTTACAGCAGTTCAAAATTTTTATAATTATTTTTATAATTATGCAATATTGCCTTGGGCTTAATGTAGCCGGCATAAAACTAAGGAGGAATACTATGCCAATGAAAAAGAAACCTTTAAAAAACAAGTTTGGATTAAAATCCATTCGTACAAAACTTATGGTAATTCTATCTTGTATGTCTATTTTATCCGTAGGAGCAGTGGGGATAGCTAATTACATAAATTCTTATAACATGTTGTACGAGGAATTAAAAATTACAAGCACTCAATCCATTGAACAAGTGGACAAGATAGTGAGTAATTATTTTATTGGGCTGGAAAGACAAGCAGGTATTCTTGCAAGCCTTCCAGTAGCAAGAGCAATATCATATAAAACCAATTTTGCAACCCAGGAGATAAATCCAGAAGACAATCTATTAGAATCATTGGAACAGGTAAAAGAACAAGATTCAGATATTTTGTCTGTATACTTTTCTACACCGGATAAAAGAACAATTACTTTTCCTGTGGAAGACTTGTCCGGATTTGATCCAACAACCAGACAATGGTATACTGCTGCTGCAGAAAATAAGGGCAAGGCAGTATGGTCAGAACCATATATTGATCAATCAACTAAAGATATGACAATAACTGTTTCAAAAGCAGTTGTTGATAATGATAATATTATTGGTATTTTTGGTATAGATATCAATCTGGGTCAATTTTCAGAAACTCTGGCCAATTTTCATATAGGAAATAATGGACATGTTTTTCTGGTTCATCCCAGTGGTACTGTAATAAGTCATCCGGATACTGCTTTTATAGGAACGGATACAATTACAAAACTTAGTATATGGGAGGATATTTCAACAAAGGAAAAAGGTTTTGCAGATTACATAGAAGATGGGGAGAGATATTTTGGCGTATTCCAGACAAACAATATAACAGGATGGAAAAGCATTGCATCTTTACCGGAAGACGAATTGCTGACCAATTTAAGAGATGTTAAGTATAGTACCATATCAATAGGACTAGCTATCATTATTCTTACAATAATGATTTCTTTTGCTATAAGCAAATATATTTCTAAAAATGTGAAAAAATTAGAAAATGGATTCAGTAAGGCATCAGATGGAGATTTAACTGCTAACATTATCATTACTTCTAAAGATGAATTTGGAGAATTAGCAAATAACTTTAATTTTATGATGAAAAAGATAAGTGAATTAATGAAAAAAGTAAAAGATTCTTCACTTATTATGGATGAAACCTCCGAATCCATCTTCCAGATGACAAAAGAAACAAGTAATGCGATAAATGAAATTGCAGCCACTGTACAAGAAGTAGCAAAGGGTAGTCAGGAGCAAGCTGTAGATATTGACAGCAATTCACAAAATATTGGTGAACTGGCCAATTTACTGGAAGCTGTTACAAATTCCACGGTAGAAGTAGGTAATTTATCAAATAGTACGAAAGAGCTAGGAAACCAAGGACTGGAACAGGTTAAGATTCTTGTTGATAAAACGGAAAGAACAGGTCAATCCTCTAATAAGGTAAATGAAATCATCTTTCATATGAAAGAATCTGCTGAGGAAATTAATATAATTACCGATACCATAAATCAAATTGCTTCCCAAACAAATCTTCTGGCATTAAATGCTGCCATTGAGGCTGCAAGAGCAGGGGAGGCTGGCAGAGGTTTTTCCGTTGTTGCAGATGAAATAAGAATACTGGCAGAGCAATCTTCCAAAGCAACACAAAATATTAGTAATCTAATATCCAATATGAACAATAAAACCAATGAAGCGGTTTCAGCAATGAATGATACAAGACAGGTAGTCGAGGAGCAGATTTTATCCGTTGGATCTACAAAAAATATTTTTGATGAAATTCTTAGTTCTCTAGGTAATTTAAATGATAGAGTTCAGGAAATTGAAGCATCTACAATGAAAATCAATCGTCAAAAAGATAGCATAGTAGACCATACACAGAATATATCCTCTGTTTCTGAAGAAATCAGTGCAAGCACTGAAGAAGTTTCGGCTTCTACCGAAGAGGTAACAGCAACGACTACTACATTTGTAGAATATTCTGAAAATTTAAAAGAACTCTCACAAGATCTAGTAAAACAAATTAATCAATTTAAATTTTAAAGAGAGACTGGAGTTTTTCAAGGATTTGGTGAAGTTAGTTTCTTTATATTGAGGATGTAGCCAGAGATTAATTCTAAATAAGAGGCTGCTGCAAAAGAGAATAGGATAATATTGTGATTCATATCCGAAACAATCATTTTGCAGCAGCCCCTGCTTATTTATTAAAACCTCTATACCTTTGGTAATTAACTTGGATTTGTAAAAGTCCTGCTCCACTGTATATTTAGTGCCCAGCAAAGCAGCCTTATGAATATTCTGTTTAATCAGTTCATCTGCTGTTACTTCTGCGATATGTAAAATGGGAATGTGAACCTCGACTTGAATCTGGTCGATTACCTTGTGCATAGTATTTGTACATATAATAATAAAATCTGCACCGGCTTTTGCTAAACTTTTTCCTGCTTCGGCTAGAATCCTGCCGCTTTTATCCCAATCATCTTTTGCTTGACATTCCCCTATTTCTGCAAAGTCTACACTGTATAACAAACATTTTGCAGAGTGTAACCCTCCAAGTTTCTCTTTGATAACCGTATTTATTATCTGATAATAAGTAGTGGTGCTTTCCCAGCTCATTCCACCAATTAGGCCTATTGTTTTCATCATACTTCCTCCAATCATTTGTATAGTTTACAATTATAATATATATAACCTTCCACCGGATAACATTTAATTAAAGCTTATGATCATATAGAATAAAGAACTGGAGGTGATTTTACGCTCCAGTTCCTTTATCATTAACTTTAATCCGCCAGTTCTTCCCATAGAACCAGCAATTCTTCCAGCCTGTTTTCAAGTTCTTTCTTTTCCTTATTCAATTCCATCAATTTTGATACATTAGTATAAACTTCTTCCTTGGTAAGAAGCACATCAATTTCTTCATTTCGTGTCTCTAACTGATGAATTTCATCTTCGGTTTTCTTTAATTCATTTTGACGTTTACGAATTCTAGCTTGTTCTTCCTTTTGCTGCTTCCAGTCTAATTTGCCTTCAGATTCTTCTGCAGCTGGGGGAGCAGCAGATGCCTTTGCACTCGTCAGATTGCCCTGTATTAAATCAATGCCACGGATATTGTTTGTTATAGTACTATTTAAGGAAGAATTGAAATTACCAAGTTGTGCTCTTTCAACTTCCTCTTTTTTCTCCAAATAATAATCGTAATTCCCGATATAGTTTAACAAGTTTTGTTTTGTTAAGTCTAAAATTCTTGTAGCTGTTTTATTAATGAAATAACGGTCATGGGACACATATAAAACAGTGCCGGTATAACTGTTAAGAGCATTCTCAAGTATTTCTTTTGACATAATATCCAGATGGTTAGTGGGCTCGTCCAGGATTAGGAAATTGGCTTCCGATAGCATAAGTTTTGCAAGAGATACACGCCCCCGCTCTCCGCCGCTTAAATCCTTAATACGCTTGAACACATCGTCATTGGTGAATAGGAAAGCAGCTAACACATTACGAATGGAGGTGTTATCCATATGGGGATAGGTATCCTGCAATTCATCGAATAAGGTCTTATCGGAATCTAATACATTATGTTCCTGGTCGTAGTAACCGATTCTTACTTTGGCGCCTAATTTAATTTCACCGGCATCTGGCCCAAGAAGACGATTGATTATTTTTAATATGGTTGTCTTTCCAGTACCGTTATTACCGATAATAGCAACCCTTTCACCACGTTTGACTTCAAAGTTAATATGTTCGAATAAAGTAAGGGTATCAAAGGATTTACTTAAATCCTCTACCGTTAATACATCATTTCCGCTAATAACCCGTGGTTCAAGGCGAATAGACATCTGGGATTCCTGAAGTATTGGCTTATCTATACGTTCAATTTTGTCCAGCATTTTTTCTCGGCTTTCCGCTCTACGTATGGATTTCTCACGATTAAAGGATCTTAATTTGGTAATAACTTCTTCTTGATGTTTAATTTCTCTTTGCTGATTTAGGTAATGCTTTAAAAGGGTTTCCCTTTGGAAAGCCTTCTTCTCTGCATAGGCAGAATAGTTCCCTTCGAAGGTGGTTGCTTTTGTATTCTCTATTTCTACGATTTTGGATACCACTTTATTCAGGAAGTAACGGTCATGGGCAATGACTACAACTGCGCCATTATAATTTAATAAGAAATTTTCCAACCAAGCAATGGACTCCATATCCAAATGATTGGTGGGTTCGTCTAATAGAATCAAGTCCGGTGTGCTTAATAATAATTTACCAAGTGCCACTCTGGTCTTTTGACCCCCTGACAGAGTGGAAACTTTTTTACTAAAGTCTTCTTCTGTAAAACCAAGACCTTTTAATACACCAATCACTTCACTTTTATAGGAATAACCATTTTTTAATTCAAATTCATGTGTTAGCCGGGTATATGTATTTAATAATTGATTCAACTCATCTCCGGTAACATTTTTCATTTCCAGTTCAATTTTACGGATGGAATCATCCAGGTCAATTACATCCTGCTTTACAGTTAGGATTTCATCATAAATGGTATTCTCCGATGAAAATGCCTGATGCTGGGCAAGGTATCCCACGGAACAGCCTTTTGCAAATATGACTTCTCCGCTATCGGCAGCGGATTCACCCATAATAATTTTAAACAGGGTTGACTTGCCGGCTCCATTTATGCCCACAATAGCGGCTTTTTCACGGTCATTTATATGAAAAGAAACACTGTCTAAAACCTGAGTGGTTCCAAAACTTTTACTAATGTTGTTGCATGCTAATATCATAATTACACCCATTCTTTGTTATACTAAAAACAAGGTATTCTTACATAAAGAATTACCTGACATAAGATATATTGTAACATATGAAAAATGTTTCGTAAAGCAACTTGACGACAAAAAGCTACATCTAAAAAGGGAAAGTGTTTTCAATTTGACAATTTTATATCAATCCAATATAATATAATTTAGTAAAGTGGGATAGATATAAGATTTACACAGGTTAAGGAGGAACTGGCGGTGCAAGAGAAGGAAATTTCATTAGCGGTAATAAAAAGATTACCAAGGTACTATAGATATTTGGGTGAATTACTAGAGAATGACGTGGTTCGAATTTCTTCCAAAGAATTAAGTGAAAGAATGAAAGTAACTGCTTCACAAATCAGACAGGATTTAAATAATTTTGGTGGATTCGGGCAGCAGGGTTATGGGTATAATGTAGAATATTTATATACTGAGATCGGTAAGATTCTTGGGTTAGATAGAAAATATAATATTATTATCATTGGTGCCGGTAACTTAGGTCAGGCCTTATCAAATTATACTGATTTTGAAAGACGTGGCTTCTATGTTACTGGAATTTTTGATATTAACCCCAGATTAGAAGGAATCTCCATTCGTGGAATTGAAATCCAGATGATAGAGAAACTGGAGGAGTTTGTTAAAAGCAATCCGGTTCATATTGCAGTATTAACCTTACCAAGATTAAAGGCTCCGCAAGTAGCAAAAGAAGTAGTAGGGTTAGGAATTAAAGCAATATGGAACTTTGCACCGGTTGACTTAAATCTTCCCCCTGATGTCATTGTTGAAAATGTACATTTAGCAGAAAGTTTGATGAGATTATCATATGATTTAAAAGCTAGTGAAGATAATACTAAACCTTTTGAAAAAGAAGCCGATAATAAAGACAAAGGCAATTAAATTACATTAAGTAGGCAAAAGGGAAGGAAGTATGGAATGCGTTTGCGTGAAGGACTTAATTTTCACAAAGTATTTAAAGGGAAAAAGATTCCTATTCTAACATTAGATGAAAGATGGCATGAATTATTTCCGCAGTATGAAAAACCCAGTCATATCAAAGAAATAGAATATCAACTAAATGAATTGCTAAAACGACAGGGAAAGTTAGTTACTGATATGAAAGAACTAAAGGGCCTGAAGTCACAGCTTATGAAAGAAATCCTTGATAACATGGAAACCAGTGAAGAGGTTTCCAAGAATATAAGTTATAAGGTTTTAAATAAAAACCCCAAATATATTAAAGAGATTAGTGAGAAGATGGAGGATATGGAGGAAGAACTGGCAAACATTCCATATCTTATTAAAGAGACCAATGAAAAACTAATTATAGAAAGTGCTAAGATCTGGTATTACCTTTTAGAAAAAAATAATAAGGAAATTAATGAAATCAGTCAATGGATTGAAAAGGTCCGCAATGAACTGAAAGAAAAGATTTTACAAAAGCAGGATATGGAAACAGAGAATAGCCAAATCTATTCTTATATGCATGATTTACTTGGACCGGATTTGACAGAGATTTTAGACGATGCATTTAAGCCTGGCAATAAATAGATGGGAGTCATATGATTGTTGGTATCGGTACAGATTTAATAGAGATAGACCGTGTAGTAAAAGTATGTGAAAAAGAGGCATTTCAAATAAAATATTTCACAGGAAATGAAATAAACCTTTGCAAAGCGGATCCTAAGAAGTTCGCGGATAACTTTGCAGTAAAAGAAGCAGTTGCCAAGGTATTTGGAACAGGTTTTGGGAAAATTGTTCCTATTGAAATAGAAGTTTTACGAGATCCTTTAGGAAAGCCATATGTAAATCTGTATGGAAATGCAAAAGAAATGGCTTGTTCTATGAAGATGAATAGAATATGGGTTTCTATAACCAATACTAATAAATATGTAAGCGCATTTGCCGTAGGTGAAAGTATTTCAAATTGAACTTCATTGGATTTTGAGTTCTATTTGAACTATCGTTAGATTATCATAAGTGGAATATAAAAAAGATAGATTATTATATAGAACCATGTAAAAAAGGACTGAATTCCGATTGTAATATCGGGTTCAGTCCTTTCCTTATGTTTAATGAATGAAGATAAAACTTAATTTTAAAGCTTATTCAGAGAGATAAACATTGGCCTTTTTTATAATAAAATCTGCGGTTTCCTCTGCCGACATGCTTCCCTGGAAGAATTCTTTGCTTTCTTCCTTCAAGGTTTGTAATATGGGTTCATATGTAACGATACGATTCGATGCCTTCAAGCAGTTTTGAACCAATTGTTCCGTCTGTTCTTTATTGAGTGCTTCAAAGGTATACACCACTTCTTTTCCGTCTTCGGTTGTAATACCGGTAGCCATGCTATAATCACTTCGGTCTTCCTGGGCATTTAAGACTAATGCATTTTTGTTAACTGAAAAACCATCATAAAAATCATCTTTTTGTATTTTTTCGGATAATACTAAAGAAATAAATTCTTTGCAAAGTTCCTGGTTTTTACTGGTCTGATTGATTCCTAATTCACAGGATGAGGTAAAGGAATTTTCGAAAACCGTATAACTGCCTTTTAATAATTCTACGATTCCTAACGGATATATTGCATCATAAAAACCTCCGCATTTTTCCAAATTAAGTTCAATTTTATCGGTAAGGTTCAGTACATGATTCATATATCTTTCATCACCCTGATACTCATCCAGGATACCAATACTGTCACCAATGGATTTTAATGTCTCTAATTCAGAAACCAGATTTTCCTTATTGATTTTTCCATCATCATTTAATATTTTATTTGTTATGTATGGAGCAAAAGTGGAAATAAAATCCTCCAGTGTCATGCTGCCAAATAAAGTATTATCCATATGGGCTGCTGTATAATCAGCTAAGTCCTCAAGTGTAGCTAGGTTTTGTGCGTCAGAAGTTTTGCCGCATAAAAGCTGAAGGATAAAACGGGCAGGTACATAGTAGATCTTATCCTCCTTTATGTAGTTTTTCATAATATCAGGATACAACTCACCGCTATCAATCATGGGCTGAATGATATCAGTGATATCGGTCAGAACTCCTTTTTCTACGAAAGAATCTGCAGGAAGTTCATTTAATACCAGAATGTCAGGACCATTACCAGCCAGAAGTTCTGTGTTCAGTGTACGGATATAATCCTCTTTGGCGGTCAGGTCTGCAGCTCTGTATTCATCATCAGTCATGGCGATAGTAAAGTTGATTTTTACATCCGGATGTGTTTTATGGAATATAGCAGCGGCCTGCCTTAAGGTAGCGTTCTCCTTTAAGGAATAGATGGCTAATTCTGTTGCTGGTACCGCATCAACGGATTCATCAAAGGTGTACTTCATAAGAGAAGAACCATTTTTTGAATTATACAGGATATAATAATTATTATCAGAACCTGATATAAAACCATTAGTCCACATAGTGGACATGGATAGTGAAGTCAGTGTTCCATCCACTATGGTCTGCCATGTAGAAGTACCTTCCTCCAGAACATGGATACCTCCCGTATCACACAGAGCCATTTCTTTCTTATCGCTTATATCAAAATAAGTATAAGTGTAGCCCTTAAAGTCAGATTGATAAGGATAACTAGTCTTATTATAAGTAGTTGAGTCATAAGTATCGATACTTACTAATTTTTCATTGTTATCTGTCTGGCCAACGATGAGTGATTTATCAGTACCGGTCAATATGGTTTCAGCATAGTATTGTCCGGTAATACTTTTTTGTTTTGCGAAACTATCTTTATCGTAAAAACATATTTCTCCATCAAAGAAAAGAGCAGCTATAGTACCATCTTCCAATACAGTAACCTTTCTGGGGGTGTTGTAAGATCTACTTTCCGGATATAATTCATTCCAGCCTTCCGGAGAAAGGGATTCATAAGCAGCACCGTCGGTACTGCGAAAGAGCTTCGCTTTGAAGTTGTCTTCCTCTATCATAAGATAATACAGGAATTGATTTCCGTTGCCGTCTTCAAAAATCTCAGGCATATAAAAGGATGCATCCAGAAGAGAGTCTGATTTTAACCATTCAGGGGTATCCTCGGTCCAGCTTCCATCATTATTCATCTGATAGCCGGTAATGGTTAAGTTGTCTTCTGGAAAAAAAGCATATAGAAATGGCATACCATTTTTTTTGGTTAGCTGTAAGGTTACTCTTTTATCAAACTCTTCAGGCAATGTTACATCCATTTCTATATAACGTCCTTTGATGTTTGAAGTTGAAACCTTTTTTTCATCTTTTGTACTGCAGCCAGTAAGTAGAAGTACAAATACTAATAAGCCAGCAAATACTTTTTTCATTTTTACCTCGATTCCGGCGCTCTAGCGCCATTTTAATAATAAGCACATTTGTGCAACAGCACAAATTGCCGGTTGAAAAACTTGTTTTTCGACCTAACCTCGATTCCGGCGCATTAGCGCCATTTTAATAATAATACAACTTTAAGGGGTGTTGTAATTAGTCTATGAATATGTTATAACGTCCTTATCTCTAAACAATCTTAAATAAATTATATTTTATTTATTGTTTATTGTATATATTAAAAAGAAAGGGTGTAGGTAATGCGTATTTTGGTTATTGAAGATGACAAAGAATTATGTTCCATTCTGGAATATCAATTAAAAAAGTCAGGCATGGAAGCAGATTTTTGCCATGATGGAGAGGAAGCATTATTATATGGTACAAAGCAAACTTATGATGTGATTATGTTAGACCGGATGCTTCCTGGAATGGAGGGTATTACCGTTTTAGAAAAGCTTCGGGAAAAAAAAGTTACAACTCCGGTAATTATGGTAACAGCCATGGATCAATTGAAAAATCGCATTGAAGGTTTGGATTCCGGTGCGGATGATTATCTGATAAAACCCTTTGAAATTGGAGAATTGCTGGCCAGAATCAGGGCTTTGGCAAGAAGACCGGCAAGAATTGAGAGTATAGATGAATTATATTTTTCTGATTTTTATCTGGATTTAGGAAAAATGAAACTGTTCCGGGGAGAAGAAAATTGTAGTTTATCCAAAAGAGAGGGAGATCTTCTGGCTTTCTTTATTAAAAATAAAGGGCAGATTTTAACAAGAGAACTAATCCTAACAAGGGTATGGGGAGCAGACAGCTTTGTAACAGACGGCAATTTGGATAATTTTATTTATTTCTTGCGTAAAAGATTAAAAACAGTACATAGCCATGCTGCTATAAAAACTGTACGGTCTGTTGGATACAAGCTGGAGGAGTAGGTATGTTTCGTAAACTTAAAAGGCGGCTGGTTCTTTTGTATGGCATTACCTCAAGTGTTATTCTGACAGTTATCATAATGGGGGTATACATAATAAACAATAAAAAGAATCAAGAACAGAACATGCTCCTGTTCCAAAAGAATGTGGAACAGGTTGTTGAGAAATTTCGTTCGGAAGATGTGATTAATAACACTTGGTTAGTCAGAATACAGGAGGATAATGGTTTATTTGTATACATAGAAAACAATGGGAAAAAACTTACCAAATGCAATCAGATGAGTAATCTGCCGTATTCTGAGAAACTTATTGAGAAGACAAAGGAATTGTCAATAAAGGATGGTATTAATCTAGATAGAAGACCCTTGTATTCTTCCTTGAAGAAAACACCTGTATACATAGTAAACCTAAGCGGTGGTAAAGCTTATTATAGTATGGCAGCTTTGATTTCAAAGAATGCAGGCTGGATGAATATAATGGTAATAAGTTGTGACAATCAGGGAACCGATATTTTACTAAAACAGATGATTTTATATGCCTTTATTGATTTCATTGGGGTGGCAGCATTATTTTTAATTAGTTCCCTATACATAGGAAAGGTAATAAAACCACTAGAGGAGGGGCAAAAAAAGCAGGTTGCTTTTGTGGCTGCGGCATCCCATGAACTTCGGACGCCTCTTACTGTAATTAAAGCCGGCTTATCTTCTATACGGGAGGATATATCAAAAGCAGATAATTTTCTCCCTCACATTGAAGGAGAGTGCGATCGGATGACAAGGCTAATAAGTGACCTGCTTCTATTAGCCTCTTCCGATGCCAGAACCTGGAGTCTTGTAAAAGAACTGGTAGAAATGGATACCTTTCTTATAGAAATCTATGATATGGTTTGTACTTGCTGTAACAAGAATAAGTATCAATTAACTCTTGATTTGCCGGAGGAAGAACTACATGTAATTTATGGAGACAGGGAACGGATAAAGCAGATATTTACTATATTAATCGAAAATGCCATGAGCCATACACCACCAGGGGGAGTCATCGCCCTTCGTGCTTATGATCAGAAAAATTATGTGGTAGTAGAAGTAGAAGATCATGGACATGGAATTTGTGATGAAGATAAAAAACAGGTATTTGAAAGATTCTATCGGGGTGACCAGTCAAGAAATGATAAGAAACATTTTGGACTAGGACTTAGTATTGCAAAAGAATTAATAGAACTTCATGAAGGAAGTATATTCATAAAGGATACTCCCGGAGGCGGTGCTACTTTTGTGTTGCGGCTGCCATGGCAGGAGAATAAATAATTGAATATTGCTATGAATAAATCTAGAAAGAGGATGTACTCTAAAGTCATTTGTTATGTAGAAACTGACTTTGAGGACATCCTCTCTTTTAAATTTAAAGATTCTTTAGAGATAAAGATAATATAATTATTCTTATAATCTAAAAGATTTAGCAGTAACTAAAAAAATGTTATGAAAGAAATGGTGTTATGACAGAGAAAAAGAAAAAAACAATTATGCAAAAAAGGGAGTCCATAGCGGCCTGGCTGTTTTTATTGCCAAGTTTAGCAGGTATCATATTTTTTATACTAATTCCTTTTGGAGATGTGGTAAGAAGATCTTTTTTTGAAGCAATGAGTGGAAAGTTTGTTGGTGTAAGTAATTACATATCTGTATTTGCCAATGAGGCATTTCAAATGGCGGCAAAAAATACCGGCCGGTTTATCCTGATTTGTATACCGTTATTACTGGTTATATCTTTAGTGTTATCCATTTTAGTTATGGGCCAAACGAAATTAGGTGATTTTTTTAAAAGTTCATTTTTGATACCCATGGCAATTCCGGTAGCATCTATTGTATTATTATGGGATGTATTTTTTAATAAGAATGGACTGTTAAACAATATGTTTTCCATACTGGGCTATCAGCAAATTGACTGGATGCATACATCAAAGGCATTTAATATACTAGTATTTAGTTATGTATGGAAAAATACCGGATACGACATGGTACTATGGCTGGCAGGGCTAAATGGAATCTCTTTGGCGCTATATGAGGCAGCTGCAATAGATGGTGCCGGGGCATGGGAAAAGTTCACGTATATTACACTGCCCGGATTATTGCCAACTGCATTTACTCTTTTTGTACTATCTCTTATTAATTCGTTTAAAGTTTTTAGGGAGGCCTACTTGATTGCAGGAAGTTATCCCGATAACAGCATCTATATGCTGCAGCATTTATTCAACAACTGGTTTGTTACCCTGGATATACAGAAAATGTGTGCTGCAGCCATTGTTGTTGCAGTTGTTTTACTTATTTTTATTTTAGTTGTTATGAAGCTAAGTAGTAGGGGAGAGGAGGATTCATATTGAAGAAAAAAAGATTTCTGTCACTGGGAATTCTTCTTATTGTTTCCCTATTCATATGGATTCCCCTTTGGATGATGATAACCGGTTCTTTTATGGGAACGCAGGAAATCAATGAAATGATCGGTCCGGTATTCAGTAATGAAAATAAGCTCGCAACCTGGTATCTTATACCTGGTTTTCCGACTTTAAAACCATATGTGGAATTATTACTGGATTCACCTAACTTTTTTGTAATGTTCTGGAACTCATGCAGACAAGTGATTCCTGGACTAATTGGACAGCTGTTTATTGCAGTTCCTGCGGCCTGGAGCTTCGCCAGATATAACTTTAGAGGGAAGAAACCATTGTTTGTTCTATACATCGTCTTAATGATTATGCCATTTCAGGTAACTATGGTGTCAAGTTATCTGGTTTTAGATAAGTTTCATCTGCTGAATACCCACTTTGCATTGATTTTACCGAATATATTTTCAACATTTCCGGTATTTATTATGGAGAAATTCTTTAAATCCATACCCAAGTCCTTAATTGAGGCGGCCAAAATAGACGGAGCAGGCGAATTCCGGATATTCCTTTATATTGGAATACCTATGGGTGCTTCCGGGATTATATCAGCAATGGTTCTTGGTTTCTTAGAAGCATGGAATGGAATTGAACAACCATTAACCTTTTTAAAAGATAAATCTTTGTGGCCTTTATCTCTATATTTGCCGGATATTTCTAAAGAAAAATTGGGAGTTGCAATGGTAGCTTCTGTGATTGCCATGATTCCTGCAATTTTAATCTTTTTATTTGGTCAAAGGTATATAGAACAGGGCATAGCTGCATCTGGTATAAAAGAATAAAAATGGATAGGAGAGGTTTTGTCGGAATTATGAGAAAGATAAAAGAAAAATTATTGTATGAATTACAAAGAGAGCCGGAAGAAAAGAAGGTGACCCTTCAGGACCGTGCAGGAAGATTATTCATTGGATTCCTTATTATGATGTTACTATTAACATTTGTATCAAGAGCAGCAGCTTCAGTTACAGTTGCAAAAGTGGATGTAACATCTCCCAAAAAAGGAACACTTAAATTTGAGGTAACTGGCGTGGGTACCTTAGGGGCGAAGGCAGAAAAGTATCTGGATCTTTATGAGGGGGTACGGATCGCAGGCATTTTTGTAAATCAAGGAGAAAATGTTGAGAAAGGAGATTTACTATATCAATATGACATAAATGATTTAGAAGATATTTTGGATAGTATGGAAGATGAAATAGTAAAGGCAGAACTGAATCTGCAAAAAGAAAGATTAAATTATAAGACCGGAAATGAAGATTCTGACGAGGAAACAGCAGAACTTACATTAGAACGGGCTAAACTGGATTTAAAAGCTGCAAAAGAAGATTTAAAGATAGCAAAAAAGAATATTGGTAAAGAAAAGAAATATGCATATGAGAAAGCAGAAAAAGATTATTCCGATGCCTTAGAAGTTTATCAAGATCAGGAAGATAATAAACAGAAAGCAATTAAGGAAGCAGATAAGAAAGTTGAAGAAGCAAAAGACGCCTTGGATGAATTGTATAAGGATAAAGATAAAACAGATGCAGAAACTGTTATAGTTATTTTTAGAGCTTCCGTTGAGAGTAATAATTTTGAAGCAATTAGTGATGCAGAAAAAAATATATTTAAAAAATATTATGGTGAGACAGAGTATGAGAAACATAAAAGTGAGGTCGAGAAAGCCAGAAAAGCCGTATCAAGGGCTAATGAGGATTACTGGAATGGGATAGCAGAATTAGAGGAGGGAGAAAAACTTTCTTCTTCTGAATATGCCAGGTATAAACGGGCAATTGAGGATGCCGAAGATGCCTTAGCAGAACTTACTAAGAAAGACAACGAACTTACTATGGCAATGTGGAACTATCGTAATGCAATCCAATATAATAAGGCGGATATAGAGAAGACCTATGGGGCTTTATACTCAATGCTGTATACAGAGGATAAGGATAAAGAAAAACTAATTAAATCAGCCGATAAAGCAATTATTTCCGCAGAGGATTCATTGACAGACACTATCGCAGAGTGGGAGAAGTTAATGGGCAAGGCAGAAAAGGCTGTTTCTGAAGCAGAAGCAGCAAGGGATAAGGCAAAGGCGTTGTATGATCAAATATTGGATAAGACTTATGACTATTCTCAGGATGTGAAAGCAGAAGAGATACAACTGTTGACTGCGAAAAGGAAATTTGAAGATGCAAGGATTGGAATAAAAGAAGCAAGGAAAAGTGATGCAGGTACTGTGAAAAATAATAGCATCAGTAAACAGTCCCAGAATATAGATCTGGAATTAAGTGAAATAGATATTAAAAACAAGGAGGAAGCTGCTGCGGAAATAAAAGGCATATTAAAGAATGAGGGAAAGGTAACTTCTCCGGCAACCGGGGTTCTAGTTGAATTTGGAGTTGCAATAGGAAACCGTATAACAGGAGCTGAGAGAATATGTTTTGCATTGACTAATTATGGCTTTGAAGCTAAAGTCTCCAAGGATGAAGTAAAACATCTTTCTGTAGGAGATGAAATGACCGTACAGGTAGGGGATAGCAAAGAGGAACTATCTATAACACTGGAAAGTATTGGTTCGGAAGATGCAGAAGGAAAGATTACCATAACAGGAATTATGCCAAAAGGTAATTATACCGTAGGAGCACCCGCTTCCTTTAAAGTAAGCAAGCAATCAAAACAGTATAGAAATACAATCCCCATACAGGCACTAAGGATGGATGCCAATAGAAAAACTTATGTTTTGATTACAGAAGAAACCAATACTATATTAGGCAATGAATTAACTGCAATACGTATGGATGTTACTGTTTTAGAGAAAGACTATACCACAGTCGCTATTGAAAATAGTTTTTCAGACAATATCATTGTCAGCAGTAATAAGAATATCAAAGAGGGGGACCGGGTCCGATTAAATGACAATAATTAAAAAGGTAAAAAAAAGGCTGTTCTTTATACTGCTCTCTTTAGCGGCACTGATTATATGGGGCAGTGGAATATATTACGGACAGTATATAAATGAACATTATCAATCGGTTAGTATACGAATGAAAGAAGAGAAGGTTTCCGAACAGGCACTTAGAACGGCATTAAAATATGAGGAGATTAAAAATCCTGAAAATATTCCTCATATAAGTGCCTGGAATCACTTAGAAGAACAAATTATTGAGAATAAAGTGTTAGCAGTCTCTTATAAGGCCCGGCTAATTGAAGTATATGGTGATATTAAACAAGTATATCCAATGAAATTGACCAAAGGAAATTTGCTTACTCCCGATGATTATGAAGGCTGTATGATAGATCAGGGAGCAGCCTATAAATTATTTGGAAGCATAGATCCGGTGGGAAATGTTATTACCTATAAGAATAAGCAATACTACATCCGGGGAATCATAAAGTCCCCGGAGCCGGTTTTCTTCATTCAGATTAATGATATAAGACATACCTATGCCAACATAGAGTTGGTATATGTAGATAAAGAAAATGGGCAGGAGCTGGCAGATGCATTTGTGACACAAAATAATTTAGCCAGTTCCTATACCATTTTAGAAGGCTGCTTCTATGCAGGGATTTTAGCCAGATTTTATAAAATTCCTGTATGGTTTCTGGGACTCTATATGATGTATCAAATATTGAGAGTTATATGGAAAAGAAGAACTTTGCCATTACAGGTATTTGTTCTTTTACTGGGTCTCATATCTGTCTGGATGGGGGTAAAATGGCTTTTGGAATTTCAGCTTTATATACCGGAACGACTGATTCCTACCAAATGGTCTGATTTTTCATTTTGGGTAGAAAGATATAAAGAATTTCAAAATCAAATAAAACAAATGGCATATTTAACACCCACAATAAAAGACAGTACTTTTATAAACTATTCCAAAAAATGTATATATTATACCCTGATTTCACTTGGGGGAATATGGGTATTTGCAACACATATCAGATTCATTTTGAGTAAAAGCAGCGGTTTCTCTCTGTCTATTTTTTCAGTCATATTGGAATGTGGGGCTATCTTTATCCTATATACAACCGGGAAAATGTTTTCTCCCGGTAATGGCTATTTTTATATGATTCCCATTTTTATTATAACAGTGGATTTTGCAAATAAGGGGAAGGATTATATTAAAAATTATACTAAATTGTAATGTAATATAAATTATCTATACCATTCTTTTTTACAAAGTGGTATGATTGTAAATGAAAATTTCGAATAAGAAAGGCGTGGCAGAATTATGCAAAAAGTAGTTACTTCTAACCAAATGAAGGCAATAGATTCTTATACTATAGAGAAAATTGGAATTCCATCTATGGTATTAATGGAACGTGCTGCTTTACAGGTTGTTAATGTGGTGAAACAACACATTGGTCCTAAAGACAGGATTCTGGCAGTATGTGGCACCGGTAACAATGGCGGTGACGGTATTGCAGTAGCGCGTATCTTAAAGTGTGATGGTTATGAAGCCGAAGTACTTTTAGTTGGTGATGAAGGCAAAGCATCGGAGCAGACAAAAGAGCAGCTTAAAATTGCCAGAAATTTAGGCATATCCATACTTAACAATATAAACATCAATGAATATACTATAATAGTAGATGGGTTATTTGGAATTGGACTGAATAAACCGGTTACCGGTATTTATGAAGAAACTATACAAACAATTAATTCAGGTAACCATCTGGTATTTGCCGTTGATATTCCTTCCGGTTTGTCAGCAGACTTGGCAAGACCTTTGAATGTAGCTGTAAAAGCTGATTATACAATTACATTTGGATACCAAAAGGCAGGTTTAATCCTATACCCCGGATGCGAATATGCGGGTGAAGTGGTTGTGGCTGATATTGGATTTCCACAGATTGCCTTTGATGCTGTGAACAAAATGACAAGGATGGATTGCTCTGTATATGATGAATCCGATAAAAGGAAGTTACCAATAAGGCATACCTATTCTAATAAAGGGACCTATGGGAAAGTACTGATTATTGCAGGTTCAAAGAATATGAGCGGAGCCTGCTATCTTTCTGCAAAAGCAGCTTATAGATGCGGAGCCGGTTTAGTGAAGATAATGACAGTGGAAGAAAATAGAGTCATTATGCAGCAGCAGCTGCCAGAAGCCTTGTTATATACCTATACCTCAGAGGCACTTGAAGAACCCAGTAAACTTGGAGAGATAATTGAACAAATACATTGGGCAACTTCTATTGTTATAGGACCGGGCATTGGTATAAATCCTGATTCTGAGAAGTTATTAAATTTAGTCATAACTCATGCAAAGGCACCGCTGCTTATTGATGCAGACGGGTTAAATATATTGGCATCCATGAATCATAAGAAAGAGGAAGCGGTACTTATACAAGATAATATTGTTAATATGTTACCGAAAGATACAATATTGACTCCTCATATAAAAGAACTATCCAGGCTGATTAACATCCCGGTAGAAGAAATTACTTCTAATCTGCTTGAAATAGCTGATAAATGTACCGATAACAATAAACTTATATTTGTCATTAAAGATCCGAGAACTGTTGCAGCATATAAAGAAGAGAGATATATTAATATTTCAGGAAATAACGGTATGGCCACCGGAGGTTCCGGAGATGTTTTAACCGGTATAATAGGAGGTTTTATTGCAGGTGGCTTATCACCTTGGGAGGCAGCAAAGTTAGGTGTTTATATACATGGGCTGGCTGGTGATAAAGCTTCAGAAAAAAAAGGTTGTTACAGTATGATGGCCGGTGATAT
Source organism: Anaerocolumna sp. (assembly GCF_032079385.1). NCBI lineage: Bacteria > Bacillati > Bacillota > Clostridia > Lachnospirales > Lachnospiraceae > Anaerocolumna > Anaerocolumna sp. The sequence continues at coordinate 11,336 of NZ_DAMAUC010000023.1, read as the reverse complement.
AATTGAGGCATTGCCGGATGTATTAGAACAATAAGATTGTTGGAAACATATTACTTTTTCAACCGGCGATTTGTACTGAAACACAAATTTTTAAAAGTTATTAGGCGTTAAAGGCCGGAATCGAGGATGTTATGACAAAAGACTACAAGATACTGTCATTAAAAGAAGTAGAACAACAACGTTATTACAGAGTTACCGCAAATATAGATTTAGATGCTATTTGTGATAACATTTCAAATATAAAGAATCTGGCAGGGGAAAAAACAAAAATAATGGCAATCATGAAAGCGGATGGTTACGGACACGGTGCTATTCCTATTGCACAGCTACTGGATCATATTGGCGTAGATGCATTTGGCATTGCTATTATCGAAGAAGGAATTCAGCTTAGAAATGCAGGAATTGATAAAACAATACTAATTCTTGGATATACCCCAAAGGAGCAATATAAAGAATTGGTAGAATATAATATTAGCCAGACAATTTTTCAGTATGATTTGGCCAAAGAACTGTCAGAGGAAGCCTTAAGACAGAAAAAAATAGCTCCTATTCACATTAAAGTGGATACCGGTATGACCAGATTAGGATTTCGTGATACAGAAGAAAGTGTTGAAGAAATTAAGAAAATTTCATTGTTAAAAGGTGTAAAAATAGAAGGTATATTTTCACATTTTGCATGTGCAGATGAAGCTGATAAAAATTCTGCCTATAATCAATTGGATCGTTTTATGAAATTTGTAAACCGATTGGAAGAGGAAGGTATTGTATTACCCATTAAACATATCGCCAATAGTGCAGGGATTATTGATTTACCGGAGGCGAAGCTGGATATGGTAAGAGGTGGTATAGCTACCTATGGTCTGTATCCTTCAGAAGAAGTAAATAAGAAACAATTAAAACTAAGGCCTGCCCTTGAACTTAAATCACACGTAAGTTTTGTAAAGGATGTAGAGCCGGGGGTTGGCATAAGCTATGGCAGTACTTATGTAACAAAAGATAAAATCAGAATCGCTACCATTCCTGTTGGTTACGGAGATGGATATCCAAGGCAGTTGTCCTCCGTGGGCAGAGTATTAATACATGGTAAATCAGCTCCGATTCTGGGAAGAATCTGTATGGATCAATTTATGGTAGATGTTACTCACATCCACAATGTAGAACAGGGTGATGCTGTAACTTTAATTGGAAGAGACGGGGACCAGTTCATCTCGGCAGAAGAAATAGGTTCTTTAGTAAATTCTTTTAACTACGAAGTCATATGTAATATAGGAAAGCGAATCCCACGCATATACAGTTACCAGAATAAGGTATATAAAATAAACGAATAATTTTTATAAATGTCACTGAAAAGAAAACATTTTATGGAATACACATTACAAAATTGGAGATAATAAGACTAAAGCCATAAAATGGAGTGTGAAAAATAGTGAATATAAAACGAGGAGATATCTTTTATGCGGATTTAAGACCTGTAATTGGTTCAGAGCAAGGTGGAGTCAGACCGGTTCTGATTATTCAAAACGATACAGGTAATAAACATAGTCCCACAGTAATATGTGCAGCAATTACATCAAAAATGAATAAATCAAAGCTTCCAACCCATGTTGAAATAGACGCGGACAAATATGGGATTATAAAAGATTCAGTAATTCTTTTAGAACAAATTCGAACCATTGATAAATCGAGGTTAAAAGAAAAGGTATGTCATCTAGATCAGGACGTATTAAGAAAGATTAATCGTGCATTAATTATTAGTTTTGCATTAGATACATACATTTAATTTAATTTTGTTATATTCATTTGGAGACTTTGATAAGCTTACATGCTAAATATAAGGGGGCATGCTGATAGATTAAATATTGGCATGTCTTTTTTTGTTTTGTATATTTTAAGAATGAGTTCCGATGGATAATAAAAACAGAAAAAGAAGCCAGCGGGGTCTGCCGGCTTCTCTACTTGGTATCTAGATTTATATAGTACCATGCGTATAATAGGGTGGGAGTAGAAAGTGATATATTATTCACCATCTACTGATAGTATAATTTATAAATGTGTCTACAATGTGTTTAAAAAATAAAAAAAATATGAAAAAAATGAAAATTAGCAGTACAAAAAATGAGATTATTAAGAAATTCGAACAAGAATATAAGATTTCAGAATGTTAAAAAGTAGGAGATAAAAATAAATATCTTTTAAAATGAGAATAATTATCAAATTCATTCTTGTTTCTTTACGAAAATACTGATAAGATAAATATGTTTCCCGCAATGACGGCTGCAAGAGGAGGATACTATGATGTCAGTTGCCAAGAAAAGTCAGCTATATTTAACAGATGAAGACCAAACTATTGATATTAATAATTTAGTAATTCAATATGGAAAAGCCAATATTGAATTAGATGGAATATATGAAATTGTAATACCAGCCGGAACAAAATCCAAGGATCAAACCACTATGAAAGGTGTCTGCGGATTTGTAATACCTATACGTGGAAAAGCTTGCTTTACCTTATGCGGATATAAATATGAGTTAGAACCGGGTATGATTTTGCATGCAGGTTCCGGTATGGATTTGGAAAAAGAAGTAATTGGAGATTCCGAATGGCGATATATCTTAATGCATTACAAAATACCTGGTAGTGAGGAGGTAAAGTTAGCATTAGAAAGCACACACTACATGGTAAAAATACCCCAAGTTAATATGGTAGAGATTCAGAAACTATTACAGCGGCTTTTGGTTAATCAGAAAAGCTCCAGCGTTGATAGTACTATAAAAAATAAGGCATTGTTATACCTGTTTATTGATTTGGTATTACAGTCGGCAAGACAATCAACGATTGGAGAGGAAGAGGAGCGGATACAATACATAGTTGATTATATTCATAATAATTTGGATAAGAATATTGCAATCACTGAATTGGCTGAAAAAATAGGCATGAATAGTAAAAAGTTTTATTATTTATTTCTTAAAACCATTGGAATATGTCCCAAAAAATATATAACAAAATGCAGAATTAAGTATGCAAAAGAATTATTAATAAAGGAGCAATATACCATTATTGATGTTGCAAATATGACAGGATACGAAGATGTCTTTCACTTTAGCCGAATGTTTAAAAAGGCTACCGGTGTGGCACCCAGTAAGTTTCGTGAGACTATAGAAAAAAATCCATGGTGATTTTGAAAAAATGCTATGTCAAAATGAACTTTCCTATGGTATATTTTATGCGTTATATGATAATGAATATCAAAATCAAAGGAGAGTTTTATGAAACGAATATTGAGATTAATAACAGTAACATCCTTAATGGCCTTAATGGTAACAGGATGTGGTAAAAATAACAGCAAATCTGTGAACACCGATTCGAAGACATCAGAAGCTTCAGAATCTGCCAATGAAAATGCAAAAGACATCAAAAACGGCGAAAATCCCAAAGGGGTAGAAACTGGTGGAGCTGAATCAATATTTCCTTTTACCTATACAGATGCAGCTAATAGAGAAGTATTAATAGAGAAAGAACCTCTTAAAGTAGCTATTAGTTATTTACCTCATTGGGAATCTTTAATTATGTTGGATGCAATGCCCATAGCTACTACCGCTGCAGAACATTACAGGGTTACCTGGGATCCTTTTATGGATATGGACTTAAGTTCTGTGGTTGATTTGGGTGATTCTGAAATTAATCTGGAATTGTTAGCAGAACTGGAACCGGACATTATATTAGAGCAGGTACAGGATGTTAGCAATGTTAATGTTGAGAACCTTGAAAAGATCGCTCCAGTAGTGGTATTTGGTGATAAAGTAAAGATGGATTGGAGATATAGTTTAAGGGAAATAGGAAAAGTTATCGGAAGGGCAGAGAAAGCGGAAGAAGTAATTGCAGAGATAGATGGGAAACTGGCAAGTGCAAGAACTCAATTACAGGAAAGATACGCAGATCAAACAGTGATGCTAATGTCGTTTATGGGCGAGGACAGATATTTTTGTGCTTATAGGCCGGATCTTTATGACAAAGAAACCGGATTAGGCTTAACACTGCCGGAGGGTTTTACTACTTCAGAGACTTATGAGCAGGTATCCATGGAAGCACTTGTTGAAATGGATCCGGATTATCTTTTTGTTAATGTATTTGACGGAAGTGAAGCTCTGTTTAAAGAACTTTATGAAAATTCAGTTTGGAATTCTTTAACGGCTGTAAAAGAAGGACATGTATTTATGCTTGATGGTTCAGGTCATGCTGCCAGTGCATTATCAACTGTACATACAGTAGATTTTATTGTTGAAACCCTATTAGAAAATTAATTTTTGTAAGAGGCAGATACAAAAATAATACTTTTGTATTTGCTTTTTCTTACTGTCTGATATGCATAGGGGGAAAAGAGCAGTATGAAGACTGAAATAGAGATAAGAAAGAAAGGCGGAAATCGGACTTATATTGCCGCTGCTATTCTTCTAATTGGAATTGGAGCACTCCTGCTCTTAATGTTATTAGCCATTACACAAGGAGCAGCGACCATACCAATATCCACCGTTGTGGATGCGTTTATTAAATTTAATCCGGATAATTCAAAGCATTTATTAGTAATTGATATGAGACTGCCAAGGGTTATTGCTGCGGCTCTAGTAGAAAGTGCATTAGCGGTTTCAGGTGCTTTAATGCAGGGAATGACAAGAAATCCTTTGGCTGACTCCGGATTAATGGGACTTAATTCCGGAGCAGGTCTTGCACTAGCTATATGTTTTGCATATATAAGTAATGCTACTTATTCACAAATTGTTTTTATGTCATTTTTAGGAGCCGGATTAGGAGCTTGCACTGTTTATATAATCAGCAGCTTGGTAAGTGGGGGTAATAGTGCAATGAAACTTGTATTGGCAGGTGCCACGGTGAGCACTCTGCTATCTGCATTAAGTCAAGGAATTGCTATAATTTCAAAAGTTTCACAAAGTATAACTTTTTGGACTATGGGAAGCGTATCAGGAACAAGTTGGAAACAAATCGGTATTGCTTCTCCGGTTATTCTGATATCTATTTTTATGGCAATTGTAATGTCCCATAATATTTCAATTTTGAGTATGGGAGAAGAAGTAGCTTTAGGACTTGGACTAAAAATAAAACATGTTAAATTTATAGGTACTTTTTTAGTTGTATTATTAGCAGGAACTTCAGTTGCACTGGCAGGTACTATTACCTTTGTTGGAATGCTGATTCCGCATTTTGCAAGATATTTAGTGGGCCCGGATTATCGTCTGATTATTCCTTGTAGTGCGGTTATGGGAGCGTTGCTGTTAGTTGCATCTGATATAGGCGCTAAAACCTTTAATCCTCCTTCCGAACTTCCTATAGGAGCTATTATAGCATTGCTTGGGGTGCCAGTCTTTTTATATTTTGCAAAGAAGCAAAAGGGAGGTTTCTAAATGAAGGAGATGAAAAAGAACAAACAGACAATGGTATTATTCATCCTTTGTTTATTAATTCCTATCGCATTTTTCATAAGTATAAATGCAGGTTATACATCAATAGGTTTAAAAGATATCATACGAATTATTACTGGCGGAGGTACATTAAAAGAAAATCTGATTATTATGGAATTTCGAATGCCCAGAATTATAATCGCTATGTTAGTTGGGGCTGGATTTTCTTTATCAGGTTGTGTTTTGCAAGGTATTACAAAGAATCCATTGGCAGATCCAGGCTTAATGGGTATTAATGCTGGAGCGGGAATTGTTGTAATTGTATTTATTATGTTAAGCGGAACATTATCTTTTACTTCTATATTCGCATTGCCAATTATGTCCATGATAGGTGCGGTTATTACCGGGACAATCATTTATAAATTATCCCTCCAAAAAAATATAGGAATTCGGCCAATATCATTGGTCTTAAATGGTGTTGCCATACAGGCCGGCATTAATGCTGTCATGACTTTGATCGTAATAAAATTGGATGAAAGTCAGCATGAATTCTTAGTAAAATGGCAGGCGGGAAGTATTTGGAGTTCTAACTGGAAATTTGTTATTGCTTTGTTTCCCTGGATTATTCTTGGCTTTATTGTACTTATGCTGATGGCTGATAAGATGGATGTTCTTATCATGGGTGATGAAATATCTACCGGATTAGGTATTGCAGTTGTAAAAGAAAAACGTAGATTGCTTTTTACGGCAATTGCATTGGCTGCATCTTCAGTTGCAATTAGTGGAAGTATTAGTTTTGTGGGATTAATTGCTCCCCATTTGTCCAGAAAACTAGTTGGGGCAAAACATACCGTTTTAATTCCGACCTGTGCCATGGTAGGAGCGCTGCTTGTTTTAGCTGCTGATACCATTGCCAGAACGATTATCGAACCATCAGAGATACCAACCGGTATAGTCGTATCTATTTTGGGTTCACCCTACTTCTTGTTTCTTATGCTTAAGACTCGTAAAGTAAGTAACAATTCTAATTCATGAAAGGATGAATCATAAAATGGCAGATATTAAAATTAAAAATATTGATGTAGCATATAGCGATAAAATTATAATCAATAATCTGGATTTAGATATTCCGATGGGAAATATAACTACCATTATTGGACCAAACGGATGCGGTAAGTCTACTCTTCTAAAAGCAATCGGGCGAATTCTGGCAATAAAAAAAGGTGCCATATATCTGGACTGTCAGGAAATACATGAATTGCAAACAAAGGAATTGGCAAAGAAAATGGCAATTTTGCCTCAATCACCTACTGCACCGGAAGGCGTTACAGTAGAAGAACTGGTTTCCTATGGAAGATTTCCATATAAAAAGGGATTCAATAAATTAAGTGGAAATGATAAGAAAATAATTAATTGGGCTATCCAGGCCACTAACCTGGAAGAATTAAAATTCCAATACGTTGATAGGTTATCCGGAGGACAAAGACAGAGGGCATGGATTGCAATGGCTTTGGCCCAGGAAACGGATGTTATCTTGTTAGATGAACCAACAACCTATTTGGACATGGCTTATCAACTAGAAATATTGGAATTACTGGATGAACTGAATAAACAACATGGTTGCACCATTGTAATGGTCCTGCATGATTTGAATCTGGCAGCAAGATTTGCTGATTATATGGTGGCTTTAAGAAATGGCCGTATTGTTAGTTCTGGATCACCTCACAAGGTAATGACTGGTTCTGTATTAAGAGAAGTTTATGAAATTGAAGCTAATATTGTTATGGATGGCGGCAATTGCCCTATTTGTTTATCCTATCAATTGCTAAATAGTAAAAAGAAAGAAAAAAAGCAAAGAGGTGCATAATGAATTATTGAAATGCATAATTCACACCCTGCTCTGTGGCAGTGCCTCATCTGCAAGCAGATGGGCATGCAATGAGCCCAGGGATTGATAAAAGTGTAAGGTGAAAGAAAAATATAAAGAAAGGGTGCCACAAAATAAGCTTCCAACCTATTTATTTGTGGCAGTATTACATCTGTAAAAACGGAGTACTTATCTGAGAGCAGATGCGATATAAGTATTTGGTGTAAATATGAAAAAACTAGCTATATACGGAAAGGGAGGAATCGGTAAATCAACAACGGTATCCAATATATCTGCAGCACTTGCTAAAAGAGGATTAAAAGTGATGCAGATAGGTTGTGATCCAAAAGCCGATTCCACCAGAAACTTAACCAATGGAGAAAAAATAACTACGGTATTGGATATGCTTCGTCAAAAAGATAAAGTGGAACTTCAGGATATTGTAATAGAAGGCGATTTAGGTGTTTTATGCGTGGAAGCAGGAGGACCGGTTCCGGGAGTTGGTTGTGCAGGACGAGGTATTATAACGGCATTTGAAAAATTGGAAGAGTTAAATGCCTATGAAATATATAAGCCGGACGTTGTCTTATATGATGTGCTAGGTGACGTAGTATGCGGCGGATTCGCTATGCCAATTCGAGGGGGTTATGCGGATGAAGTGTGCATTGTAACCTCAGGTGAAATGATGTCTTTATATGCAGCCGGCAATATTGCTCATGCTGTAAAGAGTTTTGGAAAAAGAGGATATGCATCTTTAAAAGGACTTATTTATAATGGCAAAAACATAGACAATGAAGATCAATTAGTAGAAACTGCGGCAAAAGAAATGGAAACAAATGTGTTATACAAAATTGGAAGAAATCCATTGGTTCAAAAGGCAGAAGACCAGGGAAAAACAGTTGTTTATGCATATCCGGACAGTGAAATGGCGTCAGAGTATGACTTGCTGTCTCATATTTTGCTGGATTCATAATTGTAATAGTTAAGGAGTATAACTTATGGAAATGATACAATGGAAGCACCTTAATCGTTTGTCTGAGGTGAACAGCAATCAGGGAATTAAATTTCTGCATAGAGCAGCGGCACCAGGATCTCATTGTCCTATGCACACTGCATTGGCCGCTTTATTAAGAATAGAGGGAGTCTCCAGTTTAGTCGTAGGGATGGCAGAGTGCGGCTATTATAGCAGGTATGTAATGAATACCCCTTATGGTAAACAGGGAGAACTTCATTATGTTTATGAATTGGATTCCAATGAAGTGGTGTTTGGCTGCAGAGAAGGTGTAAAAAAGGCAATCAAGCTGATGGATAAAGAGGGCGCTAAAATCATAATGATGATAATCACTTGTATTCCCGCTTTAATTGGTGAAGATGCAAAGGCTATTATTACTGAGTTAGAAGAAGAAATTACTGCTAAAGTATTATATGTTGATGCAGCTCATTTTAAAAGGAATGGCTACATGTCAGGGTATTATCAAACCTTAGTACAATTAGCGGATGTACTTAACGATAATTCAGAAAAGCCGGAAAAGACCATAAATCTTTTAGGACCCTCGGATAGTGAAGAGCTGATTATGTTAAAGGATATCATAAGTAAGAATCATATTGCAATAAATGAAATTGACGGAAACTTATCAATAGAAAAATTAAATAAGGTTACTGGCGGAACCATTAATATTGTATTGACGAATAAGATGTTAAAATATGCAAAACGTATAAAAGAAAAGTTTGGAATTCCTTTTATCTGTCTTCACGATATTTATGATGTTGATGAGATTTCGGCCGCCTATGAAAAAATTTTTAAGGCATTAGAGATTCCATCTGAAATTCGATATAATAAGGAGTTTAATGCTTATAAAAATGAAGTAATCAGCCTGATAGAACAGTATAAGCCTGCATTTGAAAATATTAGTTATATTTGCGCCAGTGCAGAATTGGATGTATTGCCTATGAGTGTTTACTTAAGTACATTGGGAATTAAGCCAATATTATTGCATATTGAGGAATTTGATGAAGATTCTATACCCTGGAGAGATAAGTTAACCGCAAGGGGAATGGATCCTTATGTTACATATATTACAGATAAAAGCAGGAATGTGGATTTTGACATGGAAGCCAGTATGGCGGATAAAGATATTCTCTCTTTTGGTTATTATAAGGGGTTAAAATCCGTTTCTATTATTTCAGATAAGGATATTAATGCAATGATTTCTTTAAATGGATACCAACGTACCATGCTGCTACTTAAATTAATTATTCAATGCATCAATCAGAAACAATATTAATTAGAAACAATATTAGTCACAAATAGTATTAATCAGAAATAGTGTTATTTAGAAAAATAGAGAATGCAGAATTGAGAATAAAGTAAATAAAGGTTAGAATAGGAGAGAATTAGTATGGGACTCTATAAATATTCTCCGGAGCCATCCGGTAGGATGGGATTATTATGGACTGTTGGAACCGTATCAGAAGCAGTATTGTTAGAATTTGGTTCTATGGGACATATGATTTATGGCAGTAAGTGGATGCAGCAAACCGGAGTTGTGAATAAAAGTAAGCTATACTCAACCCATATAGATGAGAAAGATATTGCACTGGGTATCACAAAAAGAGTAAATCAAGCTTTTATGGAGATTATGGAAAAAGATCATCCAAAAGCTATATTTGTATTACCATCAACTATACCGGAAACCATAGGTACAGACATGGAAGCAATCTGTGAAGAACTTTCTATGGAATATGAAGATATACCAATTATAACATTTAAAAGTGGCGGCTTTAATCAAAAACAAAATAAAGGAATGGAAGAGGGAATGTATAAATTAGTAAGGCACCTTCCTAAATCCTTTAAGACAACAGCAAGAGTGACTTATAATATTCTTGGTTCTTGTCCTGATCTGTCTAAATTCCAACCGGATGTATATGAGTTAAAAAGAATATTACAAGGTGCTTTCGATATAGAACCAATTTGTATTCTGCCTTCCCATGCATCAGTAAGTCAGATTGAAGAGATGGGTTCTGCTCATATAAATCTGGTTTTACGAGAGGAAGGCAAAAAGGCAGCAAAAGAGTTAGAAAAACATTTTGGGACACCTTATTTACAAGGAAGGCCTTATGGATATAAAGGAACTATGGATTGGCTTAAGAGAATATCAGAAACTTTGCAGATAGATATGAATCAAGAGTTTATCAATAAAGAATTAGAAGAAGGAAAGTATGCCTTTAATTTTTGTAAGCAAATTGTTGCACATAATAAGGTAAGAGGAAGTATATCCGTTGGCGGTAATATTGATGTAGTGAATGGAATTTTACAATTTGCCTGTGATGAATTGGGAATGAATAAGAAACTTGCATGGTGTGATTGTAAAGAATATGGTATTGATGAGATTCCATATTGGGATGAAGATACTTGGATAGAAAAAATTTCACCTAATATGGAAGGAATTTTAATGAGCAGCAAGAAAGTGTTCAACAGAGCCGGACGAAAGTCCAATATGACAATTAACCGTGGTTTAAATGAATGGAATCTTAATATATACGACTCGCCTTATGTAGGATTTCGAGGCGCTATGAATCTTTGCTCGTTATGGGCGGAAACTTTGATGGAAAATTAGAAGAAGAGAATAACTTTTAAGTTAAGTATGGAGATAAAGCAGTTTATCAAAAATATCAAGTTAATCAAAAATAGAATATAAGAAATGAAATAAAAAATAGAAAATGAAATAAAAACATAAAATAAGAGATGAAATAAAAAACATAAAAATAAGAAATGAAATAAAAAAACATATTGACAAAAGCTTTTGTTGAATATATAATTAAAATCCGTTGCCGATGGTTTCAGGTACAATTACTGAAGTCAACACAGAAGTTGATGTAATATATTTGATATTTTAAGAATGCTGCATCTAAATTTGTTGAAAATAATAAAAAAAAGGTGTTGACAAAACCTATCGGACATGGTAAGATATAAAAGTTGCCGGCAACGACAACACAAACAAGAACATTGATAACTGAACAGTGAAACAACCCTGAAAATTCTAATAAAATTTTC
>NZ_DAMAUC010000022.1:0-78547 GCF_032079385.1 Anaerocolumna sp. | reverse complement strand
AAATTCGCTAATGGTTCTTATGCGATAGGAATCGCGCCAATATTTAAAAATTGAGATGTTGAATAATAGGTGCTACTTGCACCTATTATTTACGGGGCATAGCCGAGGAGTTCTCAATTTTTAAATATGTTTTAAGCGATTACTATCGTATTAGAACCATCGAATTTCTATATGGAACAAGCAATATATAACATCCCCTACTCTCTATGGTCTAGTTAACCTATATTAGGCAAAGCGTACTTTCGTTAATAACCCAAATTTTTATTATATCACCCATTATAAGAAATAACCAAAAAATAAAGGAATATAATTGCTAAAATATAAACTTTTTAGAATCGTATTGACAAAGATAAAAATGGGTTGTATAGTAATATGTAAGGAAACCGTTTTCCGCAGGAGGCAATTTGATGGTATCGATAAATGATGTAGCAAAAAAAGCAGGAGTAGCAAAATCAACAGTATCTAAGGTTTTAAACAACTATTCATTAGTAAGTGATGAAACTAGATTAAAAGTTGAAAAGGCAGTGGAAGAACTGGGATATGTTCCAAATTCAGTAGCGGTATCCCTGTCTAAAAAAGCATTTAATAGGGTGGGTTTAATTGTTGATATCCGTCATAACAGCCAATTTGTAGATGAAATCAGCATGCAGTATTTAACAGGTGCCTTTGAAAAAGCAAAAGAATATCATATTGAAGTGGTAACTTTCTTCAGTTCCCAGTTTGATGAGATGAATTATAAGCAAGTAACAGCCTATCTAAAATCTCAGAGGATTAATTGCTTAATTATATACAACTTATCCATAGAGAATAAGAATTTATATAAAATAATAGAGAAACAAGAATTTAACTGTGTCTTAGTAGATTCTCCTATTACAAATGACAGGACGTCCTCTGTATCTCTTGATCATTATTCTGCCCAATATGAGGTGGCTAAAAAAACTTTGCAGGAGAATTCCTACATTGACAGAGTATTATATATAGCAGGGGGAGCAGGCGGTTATATTACCAATAGACGTCTGGATGCCATGAAGAAGCTGGAGGAAGAGTTTGGTTTTGAACTTATTGTAAAATACGGTGATTTTAACGAATATAAAGCTAGAGAAATTACTTTAAAACATGGAAAAAAGTCAAATGCAATTGTTTGCGCATCGGATTTAATGGCAATTGGATCAGTGTTTGCTCTTACAGAAATGGATATTTACAGGCCAGTTTGTGGCTTTGATGGAATTCGGTTAATGGGATATACCAAGATAGCCATGAATACAGTGAAACAGAACTTTAACTTAAAATCCAAACAGGCCTTTGATGAATTAAAGAAGCTGCTTGACGGAGAAAAGGGACAGCATACAGAAATACCTTATGAGGTATGTACAATTGATTATATGGATGTTATTCAAAAATAAAGGGTAATGTCAATATAATTTTTTATCCATTCAAGGAAACCGTTTTCCTTGGCTTGTATTAATTTTATGTCATAAATTTTTTAAAACAACTTGATAGAATAACTTGATTTTAACTAGTTCATTTATTATACAACAGGATTGGAGCTACTTATGAAATTTGAAGCGGTTTACCACAGAACCTCAGATAATTATTGTTATCCGTTAAATGAAGAGGATCTTATTATTAATATAAAAACGGGTCATGATATAGAGAGGGTGTTTATATATTATGGTGATCCATTTGAAAATGGGATCTTAGGTGGTAATTGGAGTTGGAATGGTGTGGAAGAAGAGTTAATTTATAAAAAGAACCTGACACATCACATCTGGTGGACAACAACAGTAAAGCCTAAGTTTAAAAGGTGCAAATACTACTTTAAACTAGTGGCTAAAAATACTTCTTATTATTATTTTGAAGATGGATTCTATACAGAAGCGGAAATGAATCATCAGGGAAAAAGCCTGGCTTATTTTACATTTCCATGGATGAATAGCATTGATGTTAATAAAACACCTGACTGGGTGAATGATACCGTATGGTATCAGATCTTTCCAGAACGTTTTAATAACGGAGACAAAGAGAATGATCCGGAGAATGTGAAACCATGGGGATTTCATACTGTGAGCAACGAAGAGTTTTATGGCGGGGATTTACAGGGAATCATAGACCGATTGGATTATTTGGCAGATGTGGGGATAAACGGAATATATCTCACACCTATTTTTGAAGCAAATACCAGTCATAAATACGATACTAAAGACTATATGAAGATTGATCCACATTTTGGTGATGAAGCCGTATTTAAAAACTTGGTGGATGCGGCTCATGAAAAGGGTATTCGTATTATGCTTGACGGTGTATTTAATCATAGTGGTAATCAGTTTGCTCCATGGCAGGATGTTTTAGAGAAGGGACCTGATTCCAAATATTTTAACTGGTTTATGATTAACAAATGGCCTTTTAACAAAGAAGAGCATAATACAAAGGATGGTTCCTTTTATTCCTTTGCATTTACTTCCAGAATGCCAAAGTTAAATACCAATAACCCTGAAGTCATTAAGTATTTGCTGGAGGTTGTAGAATACTGGGTGAAAAACTTTGATATAGATGGACTTAGACTTGACGTAGCCAATGAAGTATCCCACAGATTCTGCAAGGATTTACGAAGATTAACCAAAGAGTTAAAACCGGATTTTTATATATTAGGTGAGATCTGGCACGATGCAATTACCTGGCTGCAGGGGGATGAATTTGATGGAGTTATGAATTATCCGTTAGCCACCTCCATAGCAGATTTTTGGGTATACCCGGAGAAAACCAACTATGATTTTGAATGTGCCATTAATCATAATTTTACCATGTATATGCAGCAGACCAATGATGTTTTATTCAACTTATTGGATTCCCATGATACCAATAGACTGATAGATAAGGTGAAAGATATTCATGTTTTTTACCAACAGTTGGCTTTAATGTTTACAATGCCGGGTAGTCCATGTATTTATTATGGAACAGAACTTGCAATGGAAGGAAGCTATGATCCAGACTGCCGTAGATGTATGCCGTGGGAAGATATAGATGAAGGGCTTTATAGAGATCGGATTGAAATCATAAAAGCGCTGATTCATTTAAGAAAAACAAATAAGGCTTTTAAAAGCAGACATTTTCATTTTATAGAGGATAAGAACAACCCAAGAGTGATTCACTATATAAAAACGGACGAAGATCATAAACAGGTTGAAATCATTTTAAATTGTTCTGAAGATAGTATTGTTCTTCAAAGGAAAGGTAATGAATTATTTAGCCTATTACATGCAGGGACTATTTTACAACCAAAAGGGGTTTTTATTCAGCAGATATAAAGAAAGTGTAGTGAGAAATCGGAAGCAAGCTTGCATTTCTAAAAAAGCGAGATACAACACTGGCAAGCAGGCGTGTATACAATTTCTGAGCAGAGCAGATAGTAATGTACGATTATTATATTCATATTAGATTCATTTTTAGTTACACTGGCAAGTTTGGAGGAAAAAAGATTTATGAGAGAAGCAGGAATATTATTACCTTTATCATCCTTACCATCAAATCATGGAATTGGTGATATGGGCTCATATAGTTTTGAATTGATTGATTTATTAAAAGCAGGCGGTTTTCACATATGGCAGATATTACCCCTTAATCCCCTGGGATATGGTAACTCACCTTACCAGCCATACTCCTCATTTGCAGGTGATGAGATCTATATAAGTCTTGATGAACTATATAAGGATGGTTTATTAACGAAAAGGCCGGCTGGTTTTCAGAAGAATAGTAAAGCTGTTGATTATGAAAAAGTAAGAAATTTTAAAGAAAATTATTTAAAAGAAGCTTTTCTTAATTTTACAGAGGATGGGGATTATAAAGACTTTATAAAACAGGAATGGGTGTATCTTTATGCTGTATTTCTTACACTAAAAAAGAAAAATGATTTAAGGTGTTGGAATGAATGGGATAAAGCAGAGAAGGAATGGATAAAAACAAGAGAGTTTGACGTAGCTGTATATGAAGAAGAAATACGTTATGAAATGTTTGTCCAGTATATCTTCTACAAACAATGGATGAAAGTAAAGATTTACGCCAATCAGAACGGCATTCGAATTATGGGGGATATTCCGTTCTACGTAGGAATTGATTCTTTAGATGTATGGGCAAATCAGGAGTGCTTTTTACTTGGAGCAGACGGAAGACCCACATTTATTGCAGGGGTTCCTCCAGATTATTTTAGTGCCACCGGTCAAAGATGGGGAAATCCAATCTATAACTGGGATTATTTAAAGAAACAAGGTTATCAGTTTTGGTTAGACAGAATTGCATATAGCAGTAAATTGTTTGATATTATCCGCATCGATCATTTCCGTGCTTTTGATACTTACTGGAAAATACCTGCTACCTGTGAAACTGCTGTTGAAGGTGAATGGTTAGAAGCCCCCGGGTATGAAGTGTTTGACTTAATCGGCAAGAAATTACCGGAAGTTGAGATTATCGCAGAAGATTTAGGAGATTTAAGAGAAGAAGTTCATGTGCTTAAAAATCATTATGGATTAAAGGGAATGAAAATTGTTCAATTTACATTTGATCCAAATGAAAATAATAATAATTTTGAAGATGTTGAAAACATGGTTATTTACACAGGAAGTCATGACAATCAAACCATAAGAGGCTGGTATTTATCGCAGGATAAAAAGACGCGGGACGGGATTAGAAAATCTCTAAAGAAGTCCGGTTATGACGATAGAATCATTTCCAAACGATTTGTAAGACTAACGTTAGATAGTATTGCAGAAATGGCAATCCTGCCATTACAGGATTTAATAAATTTAGGGGATGAAGCTAGGATTAACACTCCAGGTACACTTGGCTCACCCAATTGGGAATGGAAGTTAGACAGTTTTAGAAAGTTTAAAAAAGAAATCGATAATTTAAAGGATTTCGTTACCACCAGCAGACGGTAATTGTGGCATAAGGAAGGAGCAATAATGTTAGCAGAGATATTACAAAAAAAATATAATAAAACTCTTAAGGAATGCAGTAACGAAGAAATATATTTTGGCCTATTGGAAATGACAAAAGAAATGGCTGAAAAAAAATATAAGAAAGATACAAATAAAAAGGTTTATTATATTTCAGCAGAATTTTTAATCGGTAAATTATTATCCAATAATCTAATAAATTTAGGAATATATGATGAGATTAGAGAAGAATTAAAACAAAACGGTAAATCCATAACCGAAGTTGAGAATGTGGAACTGGAACCCTCACTTGGAAATGGGGGACTTGGAAGGTTAGCAGCATGTTTTCTGGATTCCATTGCTTCCCTTGGGCTTAATGGGGATGGTATTGGGTTAAACTATCATTTTGGATTATTCCGACAGGTATTTGAAGAAAATCTTCAAAAGGAAACTATGAATCCCTGGATTACAGATGATAGCTGGCTTATAAAAAGAGATAAGTCTTATACAGTAAAATTCAAGGATTTTACAGTTAAATCAAAGCTTTATGATATAGCCGTTACAGGTTATGAGAATCGCACCAATTGGCTGCATTTATTTGATATAGAAACCGTTGATGAATCTATAGTAAAAGAAGGTATCTCCTTTGAAAAAGCAGATATTGAAAAAAACCTTACTTTATTTTTATATCCGGATGACAGTGATGAAAAAGGTGAACTTTTGAGAATTTATCAGCAATATTTTATGGTAAGCAACGCTGCACAGATGATTTTAGAAGAATGTATCCAAAAGGGAAGTAATCTCCATGATTTATATGATTATGCAGTAATTCAGATTAATGACACTCATCCGACTATGGTAATACCAGAATTAATCCGCCTGCTTATGGAGAGGGGCATTGAAATGGATGAGGCAATTGATATTGTTTCTAAGACCTGTGCTTATACGAACCATACTATTTTATCAGAAGCTTTGGAAAAATGGCCTGTTAAATATCTGAAAAAAGTAGTGCCTCACTTACTTCCTATTATCGAAGTGTTAGATGATAAAGTAAGAAGAAAATTTGAGGATCCTACGGTAGCAATTATTGATAAACAGGAAAGAGTGCATATGGCACATATTGATATACATTATGGCTTTAGTGTTAATGGTGTTGCAGCACTTCATACGGATATCTTGAAACAAAACGAGTTAAATAATTTTTATAAGATTTATCCTGAAAAATTCAATAATAAAACCAATGGAATTACATTCCGTCGTTGGTTATTGCATTGTAATTATCCTTTAGCTTCCTTTTTAGCAGAATTAATCGGAGATGGCTTTAAAAAAGATGCTGACCAACTGGAAAAACTGTTAGATTTTAAAGAAGATGCTAATGTTTTAAATACCTTACTTGATATTAAGCATAAAAATAAAGTGGCACTAAAAGAGTATTTGTTTAAGACTCAGGGCATTGAAATTGACGAAAATTCCATCTTTGATATTCAGATTAAACGCTTGCATGAATATAAGAGACAACAAATGAATGCTTTATATATTATTCATAAATATCTTGAAGTTAAGAGTGGCAAAATACCTACAACACCAATTACATTTATATTCGGAGCAAAAGCAGCCCCTGCTTATACCATTGCGAAAGACATTATCCATTTGATCTTATGTCTTCAGGAATTGATCAATAATGATGCAGAGGTAAATCCGTATCTTAAAGTAGTTATGGTAGAAAATTATAACGTAACATTAGCTGAAAAATTAATTCCTGCATGTGATATATCAGAACAGATTTCATTAGCTTCTAAGGAAGCCAGTGGTACCGGCAATATGAAATTTATGCTTAACGGTGCTATTACACTGGGCACTATGGATGGAGCAAACGTAGAGATTGCAGAATTAGTTGGTGAAGATAATATTTACATCTTTGGTGAGTCCAGTGAAGAAGTAATTGCACATTATGAAAACAGGGATTATGTTTCTAAAGATTACTACAATAAGGATAAAGAAATCCATCAAATGGTTGATTTTATTGTAAGCGATACCTTAATGAAAATCGGTAAAAAAGAGAATTTAGAACGCCTGTACAATGAGTTAATCAATAAAGACTGGTTTATGACTCTGTTAGATATTAAAGAGTACATGCAGAAAAAAGAAGAGATAATAGCAGATTATGAAGACAGAGAAAAATGGTCAAAAATGATGTTAGAGAACATCAGCAAAGCAGGCTTCTTCTCTTCTGACAGAACTATTTTAGAGTACAATCAGGATATATGGAAGGTATAAGCAGTCTTATTTAATGAAGTAAAATGTAAAAACATTTATGTCTAAAACCTGTTATAAAGAATGTACTATATGTGAAACAGGTTTTGTAAGGAACATATTTGTTTTGAGCATTTTATGATATAAGTTTTGGTGACTAATGTCATTCTCAAATAATAAAAAATTTAAAGGAGAGGTAAATTTATGAAAAAGAAACTTTTTGGTCTAATTATGGTTACCACATTAGTAGCATCTTTAGTTGGTTGTGGTAAAAAAACAGAAACCCCATCAACAGATAACAACAAAACAGAAGGAACAGAGACTCCTGGTGAAGCGAAAGAACCTACAAAAGCAGAGGATGTTACTTTAAAGGTTTGGGCACCTGAAAACCAAATCAAGGATGGAACAATGGATTCCATGACAAAATCCTTCCAGGCATTACATCCGGAATGGAATATTACATTTACTGTTGAAACACAGGGTGAAGATACAGCAAAAGATGAAATCTTAAAAGATGTTGGAGCAGCAGGGGATGTATTCTTCTTTGCTAACGATCAGGTAAACGAACTTGTAAATGCAGGTGCAATTGCAAGACTTGGCGGTTCTGCAGAAGAAATGGTTAAATCAACTATGGCAGAATCCGTTGTTAATACAGTAAAAGTAGATGATGCTATTTATGCAATTCCTTTTACACATAATACATTCTTTATGTACTATGATAAATCACTTTTAAATGAAAATGATATTAAATCAGTTGAAAGCATTATGGCAAAAGAAACTCCTGACAATGTATATAATTTCTATTTTGAATCAGCAGGTGGCTGGAAATTAGGTGCTTGGTATTATGGTGCCGGTTTAACAATCTATGGGGAAAGCCAGACTGATTTTGCAGCAGGTGCAAACTGGAACAATGAAACAGGTGTTTCTGTAACAAATTACTTAATAGATTTAATTAGTAATAAGAAAACAGCTTATGATGGTGAGATTTCCTTATCTGAATTAGCAGCAGATCATAGAATTGGTGCTTGGTTTGATGGTTCATGGAACTATAATTTATACAAAGAAGCTTTAGGGGATGATTTAGGTTTAGCAGTAATTCCTACATTTAACCCAGACGGAAATGATTATCAGTTAAAAGGTTTCTACGGTACAAAAGCAATCGGTGTTAACTCTCATGCAGCTAATCCTGCTGTAGCAGTAGCTTTTGCAGCATATCTTGGAAGTGAAGAAATGCAGTTACAGCGTTTTGAAGAAACCGGTCAGGTTCCAACAAACCTTAAAGCTGAGGGATCAGAAGCAGTTCAGGCAGACGAAGTGGCCAGAGTTATCGTAGAAGAAGCTAATACTGCATCTATACTGCAGCCTACATCTGCAGAATTCAGTTCAAGATACTGGGCAAATGCAGGTGGTATTGCTACTGAAATCAGAAGTGGTGAATTAAATAAAAATAATGTACAACAAAAATTAGATACTTTTGTTTCTACATTAAAGGTAGAATAAAACAGTATAGGATTATATAGAATAGAATGAAATTTACAATAATGATTTAACCTCATCAGGGAAATTGACTTAATTGTTCCACATAGTGGCAATGAGGTTATAAGCAAGTGGCGTAAGCGGATAAACTCGCCTGTAGGCAAGTGGAATATCTGCGCTGACTGCCTCGAAGGAATATATTGTAAATGGGAGGCTGCAAATAGTTTGCAGCTCCCACCTTCTATCTTAAGAAAAGGAGTTGGATTATGGCTGGCAAAAAGAAAAAGAGTTCTAAAATGAATACTTCAATACGGGATGTAGGATTTGGAACTGCTTTTATGCAAGGAAATGGAATTACTAAACTGTCTGCAGTAATATTTGGTTTAGGCAATCTTCTTCATAAACAGATTATCCGCGGAATAATTATGCTGTCCGTGGAAATTTCTTATATTTATTACATGATAAGTTTTGGTTTAGATTCAATTAAAAACTTTATAACATTAGGAACTAAAGTACAGGAGGAGGTTTTTAATGAAGCGAAGCAGATTTACGAGTATGTAACAGGAGATAATTCCATGTTGTGCCTGCTATATGGTGTTATCACCATATTTCTAACTCTTGGCTTTATTTTGTTTTTAAGAACTTCTGTAAAGAATGCATATGACAATCAGAAAAGAGTAGAACAGGGAAAACCTATTCCCACATTTAAAGATGATTTAAGCTCTTTATTAGAGCAAAATCTTCACAAGACTTTATTATTTACCCCAATTATAGGGATATTATTCTTTACTATAATTCCACTGGTATTTATGGCTTTAATTGCATTTACAAGTTATGATAGAAATCATCAGCCACCGGGTAATTTATTTGACTGGGTAGGTCTAGATAATTTTATAGCCATGTTTACAAAAGGAAGTAAATTATCCAGTACATTTTGGCCAGTTCTTAGCTGGACGTTTATTTGGGCAATTTTTGCGACATTTTCCTGCTACATTTTAGGAATGTTATTAGCTATGTTGATTAATCGTAAAGGTACAAGATTTAAAGTGTTCTGGAGATTTCTCTTTGTATTATCCATTGCGGTGCCTCAATTTGTATCCTTACTTACTATGAGAACAATTTTTAATGCCAATGGGCCTGTTAATGTTATGCTCCGTAATATTGGAGTAATCGGTGCGACTCAGTCCATACCATTTTTTACAGATCCCACATTGGCTAAGATAACAATTATCTGTATTAATATTTGGATTGGTGTACCATTTACTATGTTAACCACCACAGGCATTTTACAAAACATACCAAAAGAATTGTATGAAGCAGCAAAAGTAGATGGTGCGAATGCTTTTGTTACTTATTTTAAAATTACGTTACCTTACATGTTATTTGTTACTACACCAACTTTGATTACCTCTTTTGCTGGTAATATTAATAACTTTAACGTTATATTCTTATTGTCAGGCGGCGGTCCTGAAGCAATTGATTACTATTACGCTGGAAAAACAGATTTGTTAGTTACCTGGTTATATAAACTAACACTTACAAATAAAGACTACAACCTTGGTGCCGTTATCAGTATTTTGGTATTTATAATAATGGCTACATTAACATTATTAACCTATCGTCATACAGGTTCTTATAAAGATGAGGAGGCATTCCAATAATGAAGAGACAAAAAACTAAAACTTCTATGAGAGTGAGACAATTTATCACGAACTCCATTGTCCATGTATTTTTAGCTGTTCTTGGATTTATATGGGTTTTACCTATCTTCTTTGTAATATTAACTTCATTACGTGCAGAAGGCGGCCAATATAAAAGTTATATTTTCCCCAGAGCTTATACACTGGATAATTACAAAAAACTTTTTGACGCGGCAAGCAGTTTAACATTTGGAAGATGGTTTATCAATACTCTAATTGTAGCGATCTTTACCTGCATATTTTCTGCATTCTTTGTATTATGTGTTTCTTATGTTATGTCAAGATTAAGATTTAAGATGCGTAAGAAGTTTTTAAATATTGCTATGATTTTAGGAATGTTCCCTGGATTTATGTCCATGTATGCGATTTACTTTATATTAAAAGGATTTGGTATGCTGGAAGCGGGACCTCTTAAATTAGTAGCACTGGTCATGGTATATTCAGGTGGTGCAGGGTTAGGTTTCCTGGTTGCAAAAGGCTTTTTTGATACCATACCCAAAACCATTGATGAAGCTGCATATATTGATGGAGCAACGAAATGGGATGTATTCCGTAAAATTACAATACCTTTATCAAAGCCAATTATTGTTATAACTATTTTAAATTCCTTTATGGCACCTTGGGTAGATTACATTTTTGCAAAAGTTATCCTTGGTCAGGACAGACAATACTATACCATTGCCATTGGCTTATGGACCATGTTAGAGAAAGAGTTTGTTGAATATTATTATACCCAGTTCTTTGCAGGCTGTGTATTGATATCTATTCCAATTGCAATTCTTTTCTTAATAATACAAAGATTCTATGTAGAAGGTGTATCAGGTGCGGTGAAGGGTTAAATCTGATTGGCTTGCAGCAATTAGCAGAGTAGAGGGGGGTTTTAAATGCATAAAAGAATTAAAGCACTATTCACAGCAATTATCCTTATGGCTTTTACAATAATGGGATCGTACCAGCCGGCTTACCTTGTAAAGGCAGCACAGGAGTTGACAATTAATGTCCATTATCACCGATCCAGCGAAGACTATGAGGGCTGGAATATCTGGTCCTGGCTTGAGGGCAAAGAGGGTGCTGCCTACGAATTTACAGGAGAAGATGAGTTTGGTAAGGTAGCAGCCTATACCCTGGCTGTTGAAGATGACACTACTCAGGTTGGATTTATTGTACGTCATTCTACCAGTACTAATGAGTGGGATATGAAAGATGTGGAGGGTGACAGATTTATAGATATTAAAAAAGCAGAGAATGGCATAATTGACATTTATGTTGTTCAGGACGAGACAGAATTTGGCTATACCCAGGAGGATATGAGTTTGGCACCCAAAATTAAAGCAGCAGCAATTGAAAATTCTACTACAATTAACTTTAAAGTATCCACTGCTTTTGACAGTACAGCAGCGGATATTAAATCAAAAATAACAGTAAAAGATGCTGATGGCAAGACCTATGCCATTGATAAGATTTCATCAGAAAAAGGAAAAGAAGCAGTAGAGGTAAGGGTTACCATGTCTACTGAGCTGGATTTGTTAAAAAATTACACACTGGTATTTGAGGGGTATGGTGAAATGTCTATTTCTAATACCAAGGTATTCTCAACTGCTGAATTTGAAGAAGCCTTCACTTATGAAGGAGATGACCTTGGAGCAATCTGGTCTAAAGACAAGACGGCATTTCGTCTTTGGGCTCCAACTGCCTCAGATGTAGTACTTAATTTATACTCTGAGGGGTCAGGAGATAATAATATTGAAAATATAGCAATGACCAAAGACGTAAAAGGGACTTGGGTTACTGAGAAACCAGGAGATTTAGATGGCGTTTATTATACCTATTCCGTTACGGTAGATGGTGTGACGAAAGAAGCAGTAGATCCTTATGCCAGAGCAGCAGGCGTAAATGGAAAGCGGGGAATGGTTATTGACTTAGACTCTACCAATCCAGATGGATTCTTAGAGGATGAGAAACCAGCATTGGCCAGTCCCACGGATTCTATTATTTACGAATTGCATATCAGAGATTTTTCCATCGATAAAAGTTCAGGGATGAAGAACAAGGGAAAATATTTAGCATTCACAGAAATGGGTACTAAATCCTCCACTGGGGAAAAAACAGGTATGGATTACCTGGTTGACCTAGGTATTACCCATGTACATTTGCTTCCTTCTTTTGATTATGCCAGTGTGGATGAAGCAAAACCGGAAGATAATCAATTCAACTGGGGATACGACCCAGAGAACTATAATGTACCAGAAGGTTCCTATTCTACAAATCCGGAGCATGGTGAAGTAAGGATTAATGAATATAAACAGATGGTTCAATCCTTACATAAAAATGAAATGCGTGTAATTATGGATGTGGTTTATAATCATACCTCATCTAGTGCCGATTCTAACTTAAATAAGGTGGTTCCGAATTATTACTATAGAATGAATGAAGACGGTACCTTTTCAAATGCTTCTGCTTGTGGCAATGAAACTGCTTCCGAGCGTGCCATGGTGCGTAAATACATTGTTGACTCGGTAGTATATTGGGCGAAGGAATATCATGTTGATGGTTTTCGCTTTGATTTAATGGGTATTCATGATATTGAAACTATGAACGAAGTTAGAAAAGCCTTGAATGAAGTGGATCCTGCCATAGTGATATACGGAGAAGGCTGGACCGGAGGTGATTCACCTTTACCTGATGAAGAGAAGGCATTAAAAGCCAATGCATTTTCTCTTGATGCTTATATCGGAGCCTTTAGTGATGATCTCAGGGATGGTATTAAAGGTAGTGTATTTGAGGATACAGAACAGGGATTTGTGAATGGTAAAGCAGGAATGGAAGAGACAATTAAATTTGGTGTAGTGGCATCTACGGAAAACAGCCAGATTGATTATAATTTAGTTAACTATTCTGATACCTGGTGGGCAAAAGAACCAACCCAGACAATTAATTATGCATCTGCTCATGATAATAATACCCTTTGGGATAAACTAGCCATATCCAATGAAACGGATTCAGAGGAAGACCGGGTTAAAATGAATCTTTTATCCGGTGCTATAGTACTGACCTCCCAAGGTATTCCATTCTTCCAGGCAGGTGAAGAGTTCTTAAGAAGTAAACCTTCCGATGATGGTACTTCCTTTGTTGATAACAGTTACAACTCACCGGATTCTGTAAATAGTTTAAAATGGGATACGTTAACTAAGAATAAAGAAGTATTTAACTATTATAAGGGTCTCATTGCATTTCGAAAAGCCCATAGTGCTCTTCGAATGACAAAAACAGCAGATATTCAGGATAATCTCCAATTTCTAGAAGGCCTGGAGCCTAATGTAGTTGGTTATACTATAGATAATTCCCCCAATGGCGAAACAGCAAAGTCATTATGTGTTATCTATAATGCAAATAAAGAAACTTCCACTATTACAATACCTGAGGGAGATTGGAATGTTTATGTAAAAGGCCAGCAGGCAGGAACAGAAGTTCTTGAGACCGTAAAGGGAGGAACTATTACGGTAGAGCCTATATCCACAATGGTATTGGTACAGGAGGATAAGAAAGCAGATGCTCCGGGGGATACCTCTGATAATGACCAGACACAGGAAGCAAATACTTCTACGTCTAAAGCTGGACAAAACAATAAAGTGATTATGTTTGTAACAATCGGACTGACTGTAGCAGCGGTAATAGCGGCAGCATTCCTGTTGATGAGAAAAAAGAAAACAAAATAAGTAGAAAGAAGTACTGTAAAGCTCTCATTTCAGTACTTCTTTTTATAAAAAATTTGCATTAATTCGCAGGCATTAGTAGTATGGAGGTTTGGTATGAGGAAGAGAATTTTATTAATAGGCTGTCTTATCATTGTCCTGTTGGCAGCAAATGGGTGTAAAAAGGCTGAAATAAATAATTCCTCTGACTTAAGTCAGGAAGAAAGCCAAAAGGAAAAGGAAGAGAAGGGTAAAATCACACCGGAAGGGGAAATGTCTCAGTATGAAACTGAGGCGGCGGTTGCCCCTTATGATTACGTACAGGATTTAAATATAATCGATGATAACTACCGTAATTTTTATGAAATATTCGTTTACTCTTTTTATGACAGCAACGGTGACGGCATTGGAGACATTAACGGTGTTATATCCAAATTAGACTATATTAATGATGGTAATGATGCAACGGACTCAGATCTGGGCTTTAACGGGATTTGGTTAATGCCGGTTATGCCTTCCACCACATATCACAAATATGATGTAACGGACTATTACGATATTGATCCTCAGTATGGAACATTAGAGGATTTTAAAAATTTGGTTTCAGAGTGTCATAAACGGGGCATTCATTTGATTATTGACTTTGTATTCAATCACACTTCGTCAAAACATCCCTGGTTTATAGAAGCTGTCTCTTATCTGGAAAGTTTAAAAGAGGGAGAGGAACCGGATTTAGAAAAGTGCCCTTATGTGGGATACTATCATTTTACGAAAGATTACAATGGCAGTAAGACATATTATAAGGCAGGAACCTCAGATTGGTATTATGAGGGTGTTTTTTGGGACCAGATGCCGGATTTGGTACTGGAAAATGAAAATGTCAGAAAAGAAATTGAGGATATCGCTAAATTCTGGATTGACCTTGGTGTGGATGGATTCCGCCTGGATGCAGCAAAAGAGTATTATTCCGGTGAAAAAGAAAGAAATATTGAAGTCCTTAAGTGGTTTACGGACTATGTAAAAAGTGTGAAAGAGGATGCCTATATTGTTGCGGAAGTCTGGGAGGAAGAGGCGGCTATAGCAGCTTATTATGAAAGCGGAATTCCAAGTTTATTTAACTTCCCTCTTTCCCAGCATAATGGATTAATTACAAACACCGCCAGAAAGTTAGGTGCTTCCTCCGGTAAAAGCTTTGCTAAAACTTTGCTTAGTTTATATGAGAAGTATAGTGGGGGTAATCCAGCATTTATTGATGCCCCTTTTATTAGTAACCATGATACCACAAGAATATCTGCTCAATGTGTCAATGATGAAGAGCAAATGAAAATGTCGGCAGGTATGTTATTAACTATGAATGGCAGCCCGTATGTCTATTATGGTGAAGAGATTGGTATGAATAGTATGGGTACCAAAGATGAGAATAAACGACTGCCTATGCAGTGGTCAGTTACAGATACCCAGGGAATTACTACTCCACCAGACAATGCAGATCCGGTAGAACAGAAGTTTCCACCGGTAGACGAGCAAATAAAAGATCCGTTGTCACTTTATAACTACTATAAGAGGGCAGTGAGAATACGTAATGAGAACCCGGAGATTGCAAGAGGAGATATAAGCGTAATTAAAGAATTATGCACTAAGGATATCAGTGCAATTAAAAAGCTGTATGAAGGCAGTGAAATTGTGATTCTTTATAACATTAATTCAGAACCAGTCAACATTTCATTAAAAGATGCAGGGATTACAGATTTCAATATCAGAGGATACTTATCAGTGAATGGGAATGCAGTTACAATGTCAGATGGTGTGGTATCAATGCCTAAGTATTCAATCGTTATATTGAAATAAAAGTACAAGAAAAAATTCAGTGTTGCTGCAAAAGGCAGGAACAATACGGGAGGAAGTGCCCCATCAGCATGTTTGAAAGGTTGAATGAAAATAAATTATAGGATAAATGCCACGATATGATTCATTCAACCAAAATCTTAGTGGCAGTATCAAATCTGTAGCAGATATGATAGACAATAGGTGTAAAAGATGAGATTTCTATATGGAAAAAATGATTGGAAGACATTAGATAGAGGACAGGAAAATTGCTATCTGATAACAAATGGATTAGGCGGTTATTCCTCTTTAACAATGATTGGTTCTAACAGCCGTAATGATCATGCATTGCTGATGGCTTGTACGGTAGCACCCAATCACAGGTTTCATTTAATTACAAGAATGGATGAAGTAGTTGAATTGGATAAAGAGAGATTTGTTTTGTCCAGTCAGGAATATGTAAATCATGCTAAAAACCAATTGGGATATAGATATTTAAATCAATTTATGTTTGAACATTATCCCGTTTGGATGTATCAGGTAGAAGGAATTGAGATTAAGAAGACTGTCTTAATGGCTTATGGCGAGAATACAATTGGTATACGCTATGTGATTCATAATGACATGAACCGGGAAGTTAAATTAACAATCACACCACAGCTTCAATTTATTCCTAAAGGTGATACTTTAAGTCCAAATCAAATATTTGAACATAAAGAAAATGCTGTAATCAGTAATGGAATTAAGTTAAATTATCAAACCAATGGCAAAGTTACCACTTCTAATACAGAATATACAAAAGATTTATATTATGGCTACGATGCAAGAGACGGACGGGAAGCAATCGGTGTGACTGCGTCCAATCATAATATTTCCGCAACCATAACTGCTTATGAGGAAAAAGTATTAGATATTATATATAGTATAGATTCTATTACTTCTACCATAGAGCAGATGATGGAAAATGAAACGAATAGACTGACAAGCCTTGTAAAGCAGTCCGAAATAAAAAACGAAATAGGAAAACAATTAGTAAAAAGTGCGGATCAATTTTTGGTTAACAGAGACTCCACCAAAGGAAAAACCCTTATGGCGGGATACCCATTCTTTGCTGATTGGGGAAGAGATACTATGATATCCATGGTAGGCTGCTGTATTTCTACAAAACGGTATGAGGAAGCCAAAAGTATATTCCGTACTTTTATGCAGTATTGTAAAAAAGGCTTAATGCCGAATATGTTTCCGGAAGGCGGCAATGATCCTTTGTATAACACAGTAGATGCCTCACTTCTTTTTATAGGTGCTGTATATGAGTATTATTTGGAAAGTAATGATCTGGCCTTTGTGCAGGAAGCATATGCCATTATGGAAGATATTATAAAATGGTACAAGCAAGGCACGGATTATCATATTAAAATGGATACAGACGGTTTAATTTTGGCAGGAAGCGGCTTGGAACAGGTGACCTGGATGGATGTGCGGTTTGAAGATATTTTACCGACTCCAAGGCATGGAAAACCTGTTGAAATCAATGCCTATTGGTATAATGACTTAAAAATTATGGGCCTGTTTGCCAGATTATTGGGCAGAGAAGACAGTCAGTATGAAGAACTTGCAGAGTTAGTAAAGGCCAGCTTTTCCGATAAATTCTGGAATGAATCAGAGCAATGTTTAAGGGATTTAGTATCGGGAGAAGAAGGGGACAACCAAATCCGTTGTAACCAAATATGGGCAGTATCCCAGCCTTTTTCCCTATTGGATAGAGAAAAGGAGAGGATGGTTGTCAGTAAGGTATATGAAACCTTATATACGCCGTATGGACTTCGCAGCTTAAGTAAAAATGACAAGGACTTTAAAGCCATTTATGGAGGTTCACACTTTAACCGTGATATGGCATATCATCAGGGAACGGTATGGGCATTTCCTTTAGGTGCTTATTATTTGGCTTATCTTAAAGTAAATGATGAAAGGCCGGAAGCTGTAAAGAGGGTAAAAGAACAACTGGAAGCTTTAGAACCTTGTATGAGGGAAGGCTGTATCGGACAGATTGCAGAAATATATGACGGAGAAAATCCGACGATTTCTCAGGGGTGCTTTGCACAAGCCTGGAGTGTAAGCGAGTTATTAAGAGTTTTTGCTAAAGTTGAGAAGCTTAAAACAGAAATTTAGCCTGTGTTATCCTTAACACAAGGGTTTGGCCTGCCAAAGTTAAGCACACAGTATCGTAGTGAGTGTAAATCCCATTGGGTATAGATCCCGTTGGGTTAGATTCCGTTGGAATCAGGCAAAGTTCGTATAAGTTGCATAGGTTGTAGATAAAAGCAAAGAAAAGAGAGACGAGAGGTGGATAACATGGTAAAAAAATGGTGGCACAATTCAGTTGTATATCAGATATATCCAAGAAGTTTTAATGACAGCAATGGGGATGGAATAGGTGATCTGCAAGGCATTATAGAAAAATTAGATTATCTTAAGAATCTAGGAATTGATGTGATTTGGTTAAGTCCTGTTTTTAAGTCTCCAAATGATGATAACGGCTATGATATCAGCGATTATGAGGATATCATGGATGAATTTGGTACTTTAGAAGATATGGAACTTCTTTTGAAGGAAGCAAATGAAAGAGATATAAAAATTCTTATGGACTTGGTTGCCAACCATACTTCAGATGAGCATAAATGGTTTATTGAGTCAAGGAAATCAAAAGATAATCCGTACAGAGACTATTATATATGGAGAGATCCGGCTGATGGTCATGAACCCAATGATTTAGGCTCTACTTTCTCCGGCAGTGCATGGGAATGGGATGAAGGAACGGGACAATACTATTTGCATTTATTTAGTAAAAGGCAGCCAGATTTAAATTGGGAGAACACTAAAGTTAGAGAAGAAATTTGGAAGTGTATGAATTTCTGGATTGACAAAGGCATCGGCGGCTTTCGAATGGATGTTATTGAGCTTCTTGGTAAAGTTCCGGATGAAAAAATTACCGGTAACGGTCCAATGCTCCATGAATATATTCGGGAAATGAACAAGAATACCTTTGGTGATAAGGATTTATTAACAGTAGGTGAATGTTGGGGTGCAACTCCTGAAATAGCAAAGATGTACTCTAATCCCGACGGCAGTGAATTAAGTATGGTATTTCAATTCGAGCATATTGGACTGGATCAGATTCCGGGAAAAGAGAAATGGGATTTGCAGCCTCTTAACTTAATTTCCCTGAAACAGGTTTTCAATAAATGGCAGACCTGTTTTAATGAGGACGGATGGAATAGTTTGTTCTGGAACAACCATGATGTACCTAGAATTGTATCAAGATGGGGAAATGACAGAGAATACAGGATAGAAAGTGCTAAAATGCTGGCAACGCTTCTGCATGGGCTTAAGGGAACCCCTTATATCTATCAGGGTGAGGAATTGGGCATGACCAATATTAAGTTTAAAGATATCAATCAATATAAAGATATTGAAACTCTTAATATGTATAAGGACCGGTTAAAAAAAGGATATACCCGTGAGGAAATCATGGAATCCATATATGCCAAGGGCAGAGATAATGCCAGAACTCCCATGCAATGGAGTGATGAGATAAATGGTGGATTTACAACCGGTACACCCTGGATAGAGGTAAACCCAAACTTTACTGAGATAAATGCAGAAGAACAGGTAAATAATCCGGACTCTATATATAATTATTATAAGAAATTAATAGAAATAAGAAAGAATAATGAAGTAATTGTATATGGGGATTTTGAAATGTTGCTTCCTGAGGATAAAAATATATTTGCATATGTTAGAACATTAAAAGATACACAAATAGTAGTAGTTTGCAATTTTAATGCAGATGAAGTGGAATATAACCTGTCTAAGGAATACGAAGATAAGAAAGAGGTTCTGATATCTAATTACGGTTCCAGTTTACCGGGCAGATTAAGACCTTATGAAGGGATTATGTATAGGATAGTTTAAAAGACGAAAGACATAATCGTTAACAGGTATAAGATTCCAAAAGGCGAAAATCTCAATTAATATGAGATTCTTCGCCTTTTCGTATTGAATGATAATATTGTAAGGTCCTCTTCTTATTAAGCTCTCTTAATGAAAGGATTTATATATCAGAAACGCAATGTTCATGATCTTGGTACCGGGATTAAAATCCGCAAGGAAACTTGCAATTTTTTACTCCGTATTTGTTTTATCACGGTAGGAGAGCATCTAATTCTTTGGCTCGTTTTAAAAGGAATTTGTATCTTTTTTGAGCTGCATTTACTTCGTAAATGTAACAATCAATCAAGTCCGGATCAACAACATTTTCAAAATTAGAATACGCCGCTTCTAACGCAATCTTTGTTCGTTTAATTTCATTGAGCAAAAGTTCGGCTTCTGGATTTTTCTTTTTTGAAAATAACTTCATATTTACTCCATTCTACTTATAATACTATAAGCTAATAATAGATTTATTATTGTTTATAGTATAGTCCAAGATTTACTAGAATATACTACAGTAATTAGAAAAATATACCTAAAAATTTAGATAGGAGGACAGTATGGAGAGTAAAATATTTATAGTTATTATTATAATATGTTTAGTCCTTTTAGCAATCGGATTAATCAAAAGAAGAATGGATTTGCTGGTAAACTTCGGACTTCGTGTATTTGCCGGCTTAGTAGGAATATACATAGTGAATATGCTCTTAGATGGACTGGGATTGTCCTTAGGGGTCGGTACCAATGGACTGACTGCACTGACCATTGGAGGTCTTGGGATACCGGGATTTTTATTGGTTTATGGGGTGGCGATTTATTATTATTTTGTCTAATGGGATGGAATAATGCATGATTAAATATAGGGATTTTATAGCAACATCTGTAAAGTTAGTACAGGTTTACATAAATCGTAACGGGCTTAAGGGTATAATAAATGTTAATAAAAAATGCATATAGCACTTCATACATAAATAATTGGGGCTGTCGCACTAAGTAATTAGTGCGCAGCTCCTTTTTCATGCCAAAAACACAATTGCCAGACTTTTCAAAGTCTGGCAAAAGGTGTAAAATATATTTATGCGAATAAATAAAATCTTACAAAAGGGTTATACTCTAGCTCAGTGCTTTTATCAACTGAAACTGCCATTAAATATCGACTATATAATCCCAGATAAGGATTCGGTGCGTCTGCTAAGTCAATTCGTAGAGGAGATGGATATTTCAGATTTATTCAAGACTTATTTCCGGATTCGGAAAAATACAGCAACGCCAAGACAGATGCTGAAGATTATGATCTATGCTTACATGAACAAACTTTATTCTTCCCGTGACATTGAAACAGCCTGCCACAGGGATATCAATTTTACGTATCTTCTAGAAGACTCACCAGCTCCCGACCATGCGACAATTGCAAGATTCAGGACTCTTCATTTTGCTCCAAACTCCAAAAGAATCATGGCTGAGGTCAATGACTTTCTCTATGAACTGGGGGAAGTGTATGGTGAAACCATTTTTATTGATGGGACAAAAATCGAAGCAAATGCCAATAAATATACCTTTGTCTGGAAAAGGGCAGTTAGATGCCATGCGGAACGGTCAATTAAAACCTGCGTATAATCTTCAGCATGGAGTCGATTCGGAATACATCACCTGGCTTTCTATTGGACCACAGCCAACGGATACAACAACACTCATCCCATTCTTAAAAGACATGGAAGAACATCTTGCCTTCAAATATAAAAATGTTACCGCTGATTCTGGATATGAAAGCGAAGAAAACTATCGGTTCATTGAAAAGAATCAACAGATTGCATTTATTAAACCGGCGAATTATGAAATTAAGTATGTGCAAATTTGAATATATAGGTGCAATGATTGCATTTTGGAACAGCCTTCAAGGCAGTAACTTGTTTGAAGGGCATTTTTTGCCTTTGCCCTTAAGATGATCCTTCTGCGATTGTTAGGGTTATAAGAATGTATCGGCCACTTTCGAATTATTCCTTAATAAAACATTTTAGTAATATCTTAGAAATTTTATTTACAAAAAAATTAAATATGATAAAATACAGGAAAATATAGAAATATATTTTGTTAGTATTAATGTAAACAATTGTAACATAACGTATTTCCACAAAATTATTGGTCAAGAAGAGTGGAAACAAAAAAAATCGGTTAAAAAAGGAGAAGTACAAAAATAAGAGATAGTGAAACATATATATGAAAGATTCACTATTTCTTTTCTATAGTTTAAACCTCTAACATTAGATTAGTTTAGATTTGTCAATCAAACTATGTAGAGGAAGTTACCATGAACGGTGTATTTTAAATACTGCAGAATGAGGGATATGTATGACAAGTAAGATAAATATGAAATTTATATTAATAATTATTGTTTGTTTATTAACTATTTTTCTATTAAAAAATTTAGTCTTTTCAGAAAAGCATAATGTTGTTGTGGAACATTATGATATAACAAAAAAAGAGTACGTTTTTTATAAGAATGTTACTAAAAGAAATGATATCCTAAGTATACGTAGAATTATTCACAATACTGATTGGGAGAAGTATTATCTAACAAAAGATGATTACGTAATTTGTCAATTTTATTTTGATAATAGAAATGATAAAGTAATAATGTATCAGATTTTAGAAAATTATAGTGGATTGATATTGGTTAGAAAAGATACGAATCAAAAAAGCTGTTTATCGAATAGGGATTTAGAGTTGATTATAAATATACTTCAGTGAGTATATAGTAATTTTAGAAAAGCAGAGGTAAGCACAGGTAAACCGGAATTTGTAGTATTGGGATGGTATTAAGGGCGGTTGTAGTGACATGACAGCTACTATACTTGGAAAACACAATATACTAAATTATAGTGTTTATTTTGGCTACCAAGTTAGAAAGAATAGGATTGAAGGTTATATTTATGATAAGAAAATATACAGATAAAAAAATAGGAATAGTTATTTTACTTTTTCTTTTATTGCTATTAGCTGGAACTGGATTGTATTATCATATAAACAAAAAAGTAATATAATTAATGTTACCGGAGAGGAAAATAATGTGTTTACAAATGAGTTTTTTAAAAACATTGTAGAGGTTGAGGACATATTCAGAAGATTAAGTATCAAAGAAAAGGATAAGTTACAAGTGATATGTCAAGCTTTTTCCGAACTGAGCTTAACTGAAAGCTTTAGTACATTCTAAAAAATCTTTAAGTTTCAACAAAAACATATATTAATCTCAACGTCGCCCCGTATAAATACATTCTTTATGTTATTATTTAATATAATATAATTGCATAGAAAAAGAGAGCCAATCTTGGTTCTTTTCATACATAGGACTAGGAAAAGGAAAATATTACAATATAAGCTTTATTGAAATGAAAGAAGGTCAAAAATGCAAGAATTAATAATCGAGACTAAAAATTTAACTAAATTATATGGTAATCAAAGAAGCGTAGATAGTTTAAATTTACATGTACAGAAAGGAAAGATATATGGACTGTTGGGAAGGAATGGAGCGGGCAAAACAACTACGATGAGAATGCTCTTAGATTTATTACCCCCAACTTCTGGACACGCATATTTATGGGGAAAAGATATTAGATTACATAAAAAAGAGATACTTCCGAAAGTTGGGAGCCTAATTGAATCTCCGGGATTTTATTCAAACTTAACCGGATCAGAGAATTTAGAAATATTTGCTACGCTACGTAAGATAAAAGATAAAACCATAATTAAAAACGCGTTGGAATTTGTAGGATTACCTTATCATGATAAAAAATTATTTTCACAATACTCTATGGGAATGAAACAGAGACTTGCGATTGCATTATCTATTATGCATTCTCCAGATTTGTTAATTCTTGACGAGCCCACAAATGGACTGGATCCTATTGGTATTGCAGAAGTAAGAACCTTTATTAGAAATCTATGTGATAAAAGTGAAAAAACTATATTAATATCCAGTCATATACTTCCGGAAATAGAAATGCTTGCTGATGACATTGGTATAATTGATCAGGGAAAATTGCTAGATGAAGGAAGTAGAGAAGAATTACAGAAAAAACGTAGGAATTTCATTCAACTTATGATTTCTAATATAGATGCTACAAAGGAAATAGTAGAAAAAGAGTATAATATAGACAGATTTGAAGTGGTAGGAAAAAATGAAATAAGAATTTATGAGGAACAACTATCGATACCTGAGCTTAATAAAACACTAGTTATCAATAATATTGAAGTGGAAAGAATTTATGTTGATGAAGAAAGCCTGGAAGACTATTTTATTAGAGTGACAGGGGGAACCGGAATTGCTTAGATTATATCTTGATGAGTTAAAAAAGCTTAAGAGGCAAAGAATCATAAGGATAATTTGTATTCTTGGTCTAGTTATGCCTATATTATGGACACTAATATGTATAAGAGACCAGCTGCCATATAGAAGTTTAGTAGGCTTCAATATTTTATTTGGTAACTTCCTGATAGCACCTTGTCTATTTTCATTGATTTTACTATTACTTTTTCAAATTGAAGAGCAAAATGATACAATGAAAAATATTCTGGTAACCACAATTGATAAGTGGAAGATATACATAATAAAGTTAGCGACGGCCTTTATTTTAATAATTATATTTAATATTGTCACATGGCTGTATACATTAATAGGGGGAATGTTTTTAAAGGATCCTGGCTATGTTGGAAAGACATTTATGGCTTTAATTGTAACAGCAATCGCCTCCATAAGTGCTTCTTTGCCTGTATTATTATTAATAGTAATTTTTAGAAAAAAGTATTTGTTATCCCTGATATTTGTTAATAGTTTTATTATTATTAACTTTTTACTATTATGGCAGGTGACAATGTGGCAATTTCTTAATCTACATTTGCCGTTTTTAATTGCATATAGAGTTACTTTACCATTACAAATTGTGAATTACGCACCTATTTTCCAAGAAGGGTTAGACATGTTATATTATCCTACAAATACTGGAGTAATTGTACTGGCAGTAACAGCCATGGTTTCAGTGTTTTCCAGTATGTTGATATATATAAAACAGAAAATTTAGAAGGTGAGATATGTTGCAAATTATTAGAAGCGAATTAAAAAAGTTAAAAAGATTAAAAATCCTTAGTATAGGAATTATAAGTATCGTATTATCTCATATTATATCTATCATTCAGCTAACTGCAATGAGTCAGGGGAAAATTCTTTTTCCTGCTTTATTAGATATGAATATCTGGAACAATGTAACAATAATACTGCCGTTTACACTTACATTGATTGGTGGATATATCATTAATAAAGAACATATAGAGGATACACAAAAGAATATTATAGTGGTACCAATTAAATGGAGCAAGGTAATTGAGGCAAAAATGATTACAATATTTATATATTCATTAATTCTTGCTTTGCTGAACAGTATTATACTAATTTGTACCGGATTTTTCTTACAATGTTCTGATATAAATATAAACTCAATTATCGAGGCAATTACATCCCTTGTTATTATGCAAGTATGCATATATATAGGTGTGCTACCAATAATCCTCTTTTTTTCAAAATCAAAAGGAAAATATATATGGGGAACTTTATTTTCTATGATGGTAGGAATAGTAGGGGTATTTATTTCAAATGGCAAGTTAGTAAACTGGCACCCAATTACTACTGGATTCTCTATTATTTCATATAGAATGGGAAATGATTTATACCTAAATAAAGCATATTCTTCTGTTGCAATTATAATTTATATAATGCTGTCTTGTATAATTTATATGTTTTATTATAAGAGAAATGAGTATTAATTATATCCTTTTTTAATTTTTCATATTCTTATATTGTTAAAAACTTTAAGTTTCAACAATAATATATAGCAAATTCAACATGGTCTCGCACAAATACATTTTTGTGCTATAGTATAATTGTTAGGAAAATATACTAGAACAGATAAAATAAATAGTAGATAAAAAAGAATATTTATATCAGAAAGATGATATATATGTTTACATAAGAATAGAATAATAGCTTATAATATAGATTTTCTATTTTAATGGTATTAACAGTTTCTAGCGCTAAACTCGAGTAAGGAAGCTGTTATACATAAAAAATTATTGTGAAGGAGACGTTGCAAATGAAAAAAAATTTTAGTAGAACTTTATCTTTATTTGTTGTATTGATTTTAACAATTAATATGAAAGTACCTGTTAAAGCAGAAAATAAGGAACAACTTGTTACACCAGAAGAAATCTCCAACTTCTTAGATAATTGCGAAAATACACAAGAAATAATTATAACTGAAAAAGAAGCCTTGCAAATAATGTGTCAATCCCAAGAAGGTCGTAATCAACTAAATGATGATTTAAGAAATTTATCGCAAAAGCCTATAAATGAACTAAGGCAAAAAGGTATGAGAGATAAAGAAATTGAAATTGTTAAAAATTATAGCGGAGAACAAGAAGATTTAAATACGTTTATAAATACATATGCTAGTAATGTTGTGTTTAATCTTAGATTTGGTTTAGCTGGTAGTGACATTGATAAGCGAAAAACCAGAATTGCTTATGAAGGTAAATGGAGTAAAGATCCTTTATCAGCATCATTATCATCATTGCAGATAGCTGTTGCTTGGACAATGGCTGATGCCAGTTCATATTATTTATCATCTAAAAATAACTACATATCAGATTGCTCTGCGAGATATGCTTATACTAATGGTTCATACAGTAGAACAGATTATTTTACACCAACGACTAATCTTTATGATGATAATAGATATGTTGCAGATACAAAACCCGGAACCCTTTATTCCGGTGAATATTTACAGGCTATAAGTGGTCTAATTGAAACATCTACTCAGAGTGATTCATATAACATGCAGACAATTAAAGTAGCTGTAGCTGTGGCATATCCTACATATACTGCGAGCATTAGTCCTTCATTAAACTTTCCTCTACCAGGTTTCAAAATTGATTCAGGTAGTTTTGGAATTACGATAGAAAGAACAATGAAAGAACTTGGATCAGGAATAAGAACTTTTAGATATTATGAATCTGATAGTAGATATCATTATGTAAATGATTTTCCTATAAATTAAAAGAGTGAGAAAAATGAATGTTAAAGAAAATATCGAACATTTTAATTATTGTGATTTCCTTTGTACTCATCACATACCTCGTGATTACTTATATGTCAGCTAATCCAAAGAACATTAAAAATGAATATTCAAAAGAATATGTATTTGAAGAAGAATTAAAGGCAAATAATGCTTCATTGATAGAAGTAATTGAAGAAGAGTATAATAACAGAAGTATCTTTTGCACTCTAACAGATCAAGGGGTTATGGTTATGGAATTAGAACCCCGTGATGATTCCACTTGGAGGAAGTCATTCTTAGCTATTACTGGAAATTCTGTTCTGAGTCTTTTTTTAAATAATAATGGAATCTATGTAGATACTGTATATAGGAATGATACAATTTTTATCTATGGAGTTTGTAGCCCTGATCTTAATGTAAGAAAAATTATAATTACAGATCCTGGAGGGAAAACGTACGAATGCACTCTTGGCAAAGATAATTGTTTGTTTTTTACTAAAATTGATGAAGAAAGTGCTTCAGGAAAAACCATACAAGGTTTAGATGATAATGGTAAGGTTGTTGTTGAGGATAACCATTGGACTTACTAGAGACTTTATAACATGAAAGGGGCTGTTGCCAAAATAGATAATAATCTATTGGCGCAATAGCTCCCTTTTCATGCTTAAAAACAGAAAAACGGACTCCGAAAAGTCCGTAATTCATGGTATAATTAATTATGCGATTAACCAAATATACTACTAAAGATTATACCGAACTTGGGCAAACTTATCAACTGGTTTTGCCATTAAGTTTGGAAGGTTTAATTCCTGAAGATGATTCTGTCCGTCTGCTGAGCCATGAATTGGAGGATTTAGATTACACATTGCTGTATCAGGCTTACTCTGCCAAAGGCAGAAATCCGGCAGTGGACCCAAAGACCATGTTCAAGATATTGACCTATGCTTACTCCCAAAAGATTTATTCCTCAAGGAAAATTGAAACCGCTTGTAAACGGGATATCAACTTCATGTGGCTGCTGGCTGGCAGGAAAGCACCAGATCACAGTACCATTGCGCGGTTTTTGTTGAGGATAATCGTTGGGTTTACTAAGAAATTTTATAACATGAAGGGCTATGTGCTAAATTATTAGTGTATAGCTTTGGCGCTTTCCGGCGCAAACGCTCAATATTAAGGCGCTTTACGTAAATTATATTACCATTTACTCTATTATTTTAAGTAAGATCTTTAAGTATAAATGCATAACATTATTTATAAATGTTTGTTAAATGTAATGAATTTACAAAAAATCACCAAAGAATATTGCAAATCCACACTATCTGGTATAAAATAGAAACATGTAATTAATAGAAACATTAAAAAAATCTTTTCTCTGAGAGGTGAAGCGTATTCATATTAAAGCAGCTTGCCTTATCTTCTTAATTCTTTTTGGAGTTTATAGAGACTTAAAGTCCTATAAAATCAGTAATCTGCTTATCATCATTGGTATACCTATCGGTTTTGCTTTTCAAATATATGAGTTAGGAAGAAAGGGTATAATATTCAGTCTATCTGGTAGTTTTCTGCCGATTTTATTATTGTTTATTCTATTTTTATTTAAAGTGCTGGGAGCAGGGGATATTAAATTATTTTCAGTAGTTGGGAGTTTTTACGGGGCATCTTTTGTCTTTCAAACCATTATCATTGCCTTTCTTCTTGGAGGGGTAATGTCTGTTATTCATCTTGCTAAATCGAAACAAGTGATTTATCGGCTGCGGTTTCTTGCAGAATATATTCAAACATATGGAAGTAATGTAAATTGTCTGAATGAGAAAGGGAAGAAACAATGGGTGATTCCTTATTATGATAACAAAAAAGAAGGCTATGGAGGCACCATTCATTTTTCTATAGCTATATTAGGCGCATTTATTATTCAAATAATAATGATTTTAAGCGTTTAAATGTATATTTTTAATTTATATATTACTTGGTTCAAATCTATAAAAAGTGGTTATTACCAAGATAAGGAAATGAAAGAAAATAAAAATAAACATAATTCTTCACCACATTAAGAAAGGAGGATTTTATTGAGTTATATCTTAGGAATCTTTGATCCGGATACAGATTATGCAAATCAGCTAATGGATTATATAAAGCGCAAACAAAAAACCATTACACAAGTGAGGATATTTACCAATGCAAGGAGTTTGTTGGAGTATTTAGATCATAATAAATTAAATGTTTTACTGCTTAATGAGGAAGTTACTATGGATGAAGTTCTGCACCAAAACATTAAAAATATTTGTATTTTATCGGAAGGTAATTTTGCAAGAGAACAAGAAAGTTGCCATGTAATTTACAAATTTCAATCAGCGCAGAAGGTTATGGAAGAGTTATTTTCTTATTTTCCATTGGAAGATACTTTAATGAGAGCTTTTCTTTCAGACAATGGGAGTTTGAATATTATTAGTGTGTTTTCAGTAGGAAAAGAAAATGAAAGACAGGTTTTCTCTTATTTTTTAGCCAGTGAATATGCAAAAACAAGAAAGACTTTGTATGTTAATCTGGATCTGTTTTCGGCTTGGACCGAAATTAGTGGAAGCAATTTCGAGAAAGGTTTATCGGAATTTATCTATTATCTAAAACAAAGCAATCCCAATCTGATATCAAAAATGAATGGAATTATAACAAAAATAAATAATCTGGATTGTATACAGGGTGTATCTTTTGGTCCGGATATTTATGAATTGGTTCCCGATGACATATTTTATTGGCTCAAAACATTAAAGGAGTCTTCTGAATATGAAGTAATTATTTTTGATGTAGGATGCTTTTTTCAATCCACTTTAGAATTATTCCGCAGCTCCAATGAATTGCTTTTATTAATAGGAGTTCAAAAACTGGAGGAAGAAAAATACCGGAATTTTAGAAGCCAATTGCAGCTGGCAGGTTATGAAGATGTATTAACGCAGATAACAGAGGTAGCCATATCAAAAGATACGGAAAACCGATTAGAATATGTTACCCCAAGTGATTTATATAGTGAAGAATATAGGGACATTGTAATGGAATATGTAAAGTATTACTAGGAGGATGGAATGAATGGTTTAAAACAAAAATTACAAGACATGGTTATATCAAAAATAGATTTATCAAAGGAACTACAGGATGATGAGATATTAGAGGTAATTGATGAGATATTATTGTCCGGCAGCCGGGAAAATTATATTAGTATGCAGGATAAAAGACGGCTTAGAAAAGAGATTTTTAATTCCATACGGAGGCTGGATATTTTGCAAGAGTTAATAGAAGATTCCTCTATAACGGAGATCATGATTAACGGAGCTCATAATATCTTTATTGAGCAAAATGGCTCCATAAGACCATGGGATGGGCAATTTGAATCAGAAAGAAAATTAGAAGATGTGATTCAGCAAATCGTTTCAAAGTCCAACAGAATCATTAATGAAGCAAGCCCCATAGTAGACGCAAGGCTTTCTGACGGTTCCCGGGTTAATATTGTACTTCCCCCTGTTGCAATGGAGGGACCAGTGGTTACCATTCGTAAGTTTCCGGAGAATCCAATTACCATAAGAAAGTTAATTAATATGGAATCTATAACAGAAGAAGCTGCTAACTTCTTAGAAAAGCTTGTAGTCGCCGGTTACAATATATTCATTAGTGGGGGTACCGGATCCGGTAAAACAACTTTTTTAAATGTACTTTCTAACTTTATCCCTAAGGAAGAGAGAGTAATAACCATTGAAGACTCCGCAGAACTCCAGATTAAGAATATTCCCAACTTAGTGAAACTGGAGGTTCGAAATGGAAATGTTGAGGGTAAAAATGCAGTAACCATCCGGGAACTTATTAAATCATCCCTTCGAATGCGCCCGGACAGAATAGTCGTGGGAGAAGTCAGAGATGCAGCTGCCATCGATATGCTGCAAGCCATGAACAGCGGACATGATGGATCTTTGTCTACAGGACATGCTAACTCTACCGTAGATATGCTAAACCGTTTGGAAACACTGGTTCTTATGGGAGCAGATATTCCTTTAATGGCAGTAAGGAAGCAGATAGCGTCTGCGATTGACATAATCGTACATCTGGGAAGGCTGCGGGATAAGAGCAGGCGGGTGTTGGAAATTGCAGAAGTATTGGATTGTATAGACGGAGAAATCGAAGTAAATAAATTATATGTTTTTAAAGAAATAGGTGAGGATGAGAATGGAAAAGTAATCGGAAGTTTACAAAAAACCAATAATGAACTAATTAATTTATCAAAGTTAAGTAAAGCGGGGATATTGTGATAGAAGATTACAATGTATATGTTTACTCAAAAAAAGAGTGGCTTAAGTTTTTCCTGCAAGGCGGGGCTATAGGTTTCTGTATTGGTCTATTATTTTATTCTAATATCATAGGAGCAATTCTTCTTAGCAGCTATGGATTTATCTTTGTTCAGAATAAGAAAAAGAAAAAAATAGAAGAGAGAAAATGGCTGCTGAATCTACAATTTAAAGATGGGCTTTCCAGTGTTTCTGCGGCTTTAAACGCAGGATATTCTGTAGAAAATGCATTTCATCAGGCGGTTATGGACCTTAAGCTTATGTATCCGGAAGATGCATACATTGTGCAGGAATTTGAGGGAATGGTAAGGCAGCTTAAAATGAACATGACGGTTGAAGATGTTCTAATGGATTTTTCTAATCGAAGCCACATGGAAGACATCTCTAATTTTGCAGAAGTATTCGTTACTGCTAAAAGAACAGGAGGGGATATTGTAAAGATTATTCGAAGAACCTGTAAAACCATTGGAGACAAGGTGGAAGTGAAACGGGAGATTCTAACTATGATAACCGGAAAGAAATATGAAACCTCTATTATGTGTCTGATTCCATTTTGCATTATATTATATCTGAAGATATTTTCACCTGGTTTTTTGGAAGCCATTTATGGCAATATCTTTGGTGTTGTTTTTATGACAATCGTATTAATACTATATTTCATTGTATATAAGCTTGCACATAGAATTATGAATATAGAAATTTAATGAAGACTTAGTTTAGAAGCATCAATGAAATAATAGCATACCAATAGACAGGATATGAAAAGGAACTTAAGTATAAGAATCAAAGCTAATATGAATTTGGCTTGGAAGGAGGTGAAAGGATGTGGTGGCAATCAATATTATTTTTTTATTTCTATTCCTTACCTTATGGATTAAGACTAAAAGATATGATATAGAATCCATTCAGGAATTAGATAATAAAATACATCCGTTAAAAAGGCTATATCCTATAGGGCTATATCTATGTGATAAAACACCTCTGAAAAGATTATTAAACAAGTCGGTATACATTGATGATTCTCTAAAAGCCCTTAATATAGGAGAACCCTTAGATCAGGTAAAAAGAATATATATCTGTAAAAAAGTCGTATTAACAATTATCATTCTTTTTCTTGCTGATTTATTTTTTTTAGGGTACAAGATAAAAGAAGAAAGTATAATTTTTAACGGAAATTATATAAAAAGACCGGAGGCCAATGAAGGCAGCAAATCCATTACGCTTGATGTATTAGTATCAGAAGATAATGAGGCTGTTCTGGAAGAAGAATTAACATTAGAGGTTAAGGAAGCGGAATATGATCCACAGGAACTGGAGAATAAGTTTGCCTATGGAAAGCAATATATTGATCAAAAGGCTTTGGGAAGCAATAGGAGTGGAGGTGAAATCAAAACAGATTTAAATTTCATTACACGAATACCGGAAACAAGAATCCGGGTATCCTGGGAGACGAGTAATTCAAAGCTTATTGATAAGGACGGAACCGTGTATAATGAAGGCCTATTAAAAAGTGAATTGGTAGAGGTAACTGCCACACTTTCCTACAAGGAGAGAAAAGAATTATATACTATGTTCTTTAAAGTGCTCCCTAAGGAATATACAAAAGAAGAGTTTGCAAGAATAAGGCTGCAAGAAGTCCTTAGAGAAGAAGATAATAATTCAAAGGAAGAAAATATTTTCACCCTTCCTGATGCTATGGATAAGCAAAAAATTACCTGGGCAGAAAAAGAAGACCATACAGCAACTATGCTTTTCATATTTGGAACCTTTGCAGGAGTTTTGATATTTATCATAATGGACCGGAATTTAATTAGCCTGGTAGATAAAAGGAATAAGGAAATGTTAATGGATTACCCGGAGATTATTAATAAATTCACACTTTTGGTGGGTGCCGGAATGTCTTTGTCAAATGCATGGATTAAGATTGCAAAAGATTATAAAGAGAAAACAACAAAAAAACGATTTGCTTACGAAGAGATCAATATAACGGCAGGTGAATTAATGATTGGTACTTCGGAAGTAATTGCTTACGAGAGATTTGGAAGAAGAGTGAAATTACTTCCCTATCTAAGATTTGGTTCTTTAATTGCTCAAA
Source organism: Anaerocolumna sp. (assembly GCF_032079385.1). Taxonomy (NCBI): domain Bacteria; kingdom Bacillati; phylum Bacillota; class Clostridia; order Lachnospirales; family Lachnospiraceae; genus Anaerocolumna; species Anaerocolumna sp. The sequence goes on along the minus strand of NZ_DAMAUC010000022.1, from coordinate 45,158 downwards.
ACGTAAAGAAAGGCTCAGGGGAATTGCTGAATCAATTGGAACTGGAGGCAGCAGAAGCTTTTGAAGAAAGAAAAGAATTAGCAAAAAGAATGGGAGAGGAGGCCGCTACCAAACTTCTAATCCCAATGGCCTTCATGCTATTAATTGTATTAGCCATTATCATGGTACCTGCAATGTTGTCCTTTGGAATATAGCTGGGTGCATTGAGAATTAATTATGATATCACATGTGGGAGTAATTATGTCAAAGATTGTGAAGAAAAAGTATCTTCAAATGGATTCAATTTTTTAATTGGTAAGAATAAGAAATTGAAAGTTTCATGTTGATTGTATTATTAAGCACAAGAATGCAAAGAATCGAGGTTATTATGGACAAAATAAAAAATTGTATAAAAGAATTTATAAAAGAAGAAGATGGAATTGGTGTTGTGGAAATTATCTTGATTATTGTAGTTCTAATTGGTTTAGTTATTATTTTCAGAGATAGTATCGAGTCACTTGTAAAAAATATCTTTAATAGCATAACCGGCAAAACAGAGAACATAACCGGACCGTTGGAGTAATAGATGGAAGCAAATCAAAAAGGTTCCATAACCGTGTTCTTAAGTCTTGTGTTACTGCTGGTTATTGCAGTGATTATGACAACTATTGAGTCGGCCAGGGTCAGTGTGGGAAAAGTGTATGCGAATAGGGCTTTAGCTCTGGCAATGGATTCTATTCTGGCGGAATATTATTCACCGCTGTTCCAGGAGTATCATGTATTTGGATTAGAAGGCCGTTATGGAGGAGAATCTTTGCAGTTGGATTCTATAGAAACAAAAATACAAAACTCTATGGAATACACTTTTGAACCCAATAAGGATTTATATTATATGGATACCTATATTCCGGTGGAAAATGTGAATATATTAGATATTAAAACAACTAATCTGGAAATCGATAATATTAATACCCTGTTAGATTACAATGGAAATCTCTTTACTTCCCAGGCTATTTCTTACATAAAGTATAAGGAGCTGGGGAATGTGTCGGAAAAATTTTTGAACAAGCTTTCCTTAATAGAGGAAACAGAACATGCGCAGACCGTTTTAAATGAGAAGTTTAAGGCGGAAGAAAGTATCTATAAAATTGATAAAGATATTACCGGTCTAATGAAATTAATTGATGGTATTACCATTAGTGAAAAGGGCCTTGAAACCGGTAAAAATGGCATTAAAGTTCAGGATAACTTTGTGAAAAAACTATTTATATTGCCTGTAAATTCTGTAAATGCGGGAATTTATAATCCCATTGTCTTTCATCCCTTACAAAATCACTATACCAATCCCATATCCATTATTAATGAGATTATTTCAGATTTGGATACTCTTTCAGATAACCTAAAATTAATAGATGAAGCAAGAATAACCTATAAATATTTAAGTTTAATTGATCAAAGTGTCTTTACAGATGAAGAAGAGTTATTACAGCACCAACAGGAACTTCAGAATGCCTATGAAGCTTTACAAAATTATATCCAGATAGAACAATCCTTACTAAAAGCAGCTTCTGAAAAGACAGGCAGGTTAGAGAAGCTAATGAATGGAACTTTAAAAGCCATTGAAAAAGCTATTCCGGTAACAGAGGATTTAATTAAGAAGCAAGCAGCGATAACCGGTGAAATTAATACATACGAAATGGTGTTGGAGTCAAGTAAGGAACAGCTGAGTGAGGATTTTTATAAAAGCTTGCTGGAAGACTTTCAAGTAATGGAGAGATATAAAAGTAATCCTGAAAAAAAAGACTTGGAAGGATATAACTTTGAAGGAATGAAAAATACCCTTATTACAAATCAGAGGGTAATTGGAAATGCAAAGGGCTTTTTAGTTTCTAACATTTCACCTACGGAAGAAGAACTTTTACAAACAAAGTATTCCTTTCAAAATATGAAAACAGCAGTGATGCAGTATAAATACGATTATTTAGTCTTTGATTATACCGATTTGAAAGAACCGGAAGAAAGTGAAGGATTTTTTAAAAGCATCAGAGATCTGGTTGAAAATGGAATAATGGAATTGGTTGTGGAAGATATGGAGGGGTTATCGGTAAAGGAAATAGACAATACAGACTTACCTTCTACTATATTAAAAGTAGAGGAAAGCAAGGATCCTGATGATATATCAAAGAAATATAGCAATATAAATTTGGAGAGCGGAACAGATTCTATAACCGGAACTTATGATAGCCTAGATAAGGCCATGGGTGCAGAGGACATAGCAGAAGGAATTGGTGAGTTGATTTTATTTCAGGAATACCTTTTTGAACATTTTCAGCATTATGATGAAAAGGAGTTAAAAGAAGCTCTTACTTCTTTGGACTATGAACTAGAATATATCATTATGGGAAAGAAGAAAGATATTGATAATCTGAAAGCAATCATAACGAGAATATTACTCATCCGAACTATAATGAATGTAATTTCTCTTATGAGTGATACAAAAAGAAATGGGGATGCCAGATTGTTGGCAGCAGCCTTTGTTGGATTTACAGGGCTTCCGGCTCTTGTTACCATTGTAAAAACATCAATTCTATTTATTTGGTCTTTTGTAGAATCTTTGGTGGATGTAGCCGCCTTATTAGGAGGTAAAGAAATACCGCTTCTTAAGAGTAAGAATGATATTCTTGTGGAACTCCATGAAATAATATTAACCAATAAAACATTTATAAAGAGTAAAACAGAAAGTATAAAAGAAAGTAATAGCTTCCTTGCTCTTAATTATAAAGATTATTTGAGAATTTTTCTATTTGTGGAAAGTCAAAGGAATAAAAGTTTTAGAGCCATGGACTTGATTCAGGAAAACCTTCAAATTCGTTATGAAGACACCTTTCTTATGCAACATTGTTTATATGGCTTTCGTATCAATGGAGAATTCAAAATGGAAGAAAAATTCATTGCCCTACCTTTTGTAAGAGATCTGATTGATGCAGGAGAAAGTTCATATTCTTTTAAAATAACCAAAGAATATTCCTACTAAAAAGAAAGCTATTTAAAGTAGAGAATCCTTACAATAACAGGTCTTTAGTTTCTTTATAGAATGGATTGGGATATCCGTTCTTATCTTACAGGTTCTAAAAAAATATAAAGTAAAAACAATTTCTCTCTCCAAGAAAGCATTTATCCAAGCAACCATTCTGTTACAAGAACGGATATCCCAATTCATTCTATAGAGTAGATAGCACTGTAAATTAAACAATAACTCAATAATCTTTAAAGAACAAATTATTAAAGAACAAATTATTAAAGAACAAATTATTAAAGAACAAATTATTAAAAGAGCAAATTATTAAAGAATAAATTATTAAAAGGACAAATTATTAAGAACAAATTATTTAAAGGGCAAATTATTAAAAGGAGAAATTATTTACGAGACAAATTATTTACGAATTAAATTATTTAAATTAGAAGCGAAGTGATAAAAGATTATCTATAAAGAAAAGAATAAAGAATTAAAAGGGCTGCTAACAGTAGAAGCGGCATTGGTATTGCCAATTTTTATTTATGCAGTATTAGCAATTGTATATTTTCTTCAAATACTTTGGTTACAGGAGAATCTTCAAAATGGTATTACAGAGACGGGATATTTTGCTGCCAAGTATGCCTACATATATGATTATATACATAATTATAAAAGCAAGGACGGTACAACTCCATTAGAAGAGAATATTCCACAAAACCAGAATATCAATGTGAGTAATGTGCCGGAAAGGTATAATGAGAAAGAAATCACAGATGAAAAATGGACTAATATAGAGAATAGTGTGGAAGGCATTATAGCCAAAGCAATTGATAGTGCCTTTTACAAGATAAAATTAAAAGACTATATTGATGTAGAAGATATCAATCAATCCTGTATCCAAGGAGGGTACTCCGGAATTCACACTTATTTATCCAGCTTTATGGAAGAAGGGGATACCATTGATATTATACTGGTCTATAAAGTAAAGCTGCCCCTTCTTTTTATTGAAGTAGATGGTATGCCAATAGTGCAGCGGGTAAGGCTTAGGGGATGGAGCGGTACTAAGGCTGCATTAAAAGGTGATGGGGAAGAAAATACCGATGATTCTGAAATTGTTTATATTACGGAACACGGCAGTGTATATCATTTAAACAAAGAATGCAGCCATTTAAAGCTGTCTATTAAAGAAGTTCGTATAGGGGATATCAAGGAATTAAGAAATAATACCGGAGGAAAATATAAAGAGTGTGAAATCTGTGATGAATATGAGATAGAATCGGAAAATCATCAAAGATATATTACAGACTATGGTGACCACTATCATAAAAGCTTAGGCTGCAGCGGATTAAAAAGAACTATAAAGGCCATTCCAAAATCAGAAGTGGGAGACAGAAGTCCTTGTAAAAGATGTGGTAAGCAGCAGGGGACTTAGAAAAGAGGGTTTATGAAGTTACACATTATTTATATCATTTTATTCCTATGGTTGCTTTTGTGCAGTATACAGGATATAAAAAAGAAAAAGATTAATATTTATCTAATACTAGCTGGACTTGCGATGCTTTTAATTGATATGTTATGGAGTGGAGAATTTAGTTTCTTATATTATTTTGGGGGAATAAGCTTAGGACTTATTTTGCTATGTATCAGTTTTATCACGAAAGGTCAAATTGGTACCGGAGATGGCCTGATTGTTTGCATTACGGGATTATGCCTTGGCTTTTCACGAAATGCCATGCTCCTTGTAATTAGCTTGCTTGGGTCTGCTATATTTTCCATTGTTTTGCTAACATTTAAATTAGCAGGGAGAAAGAAGACGATTCCTTTTGTACCATTTCTGCTCCTTGGTTACATGGGGGTGCTGCTGTTTGGATAAATCAACGGTAAAAGGCAGCTATACGGTTGAAGCTGCCTTAATCCTCCCTATGATTCTATTTATTATAGCAGGATTATTGTATTTGGGATTTTATTTACATGATAAAGTGAAAATACAATCTGTTATTAATGATATTTCTACAAAAGGACGGGAGTTGATTCAGTATGAAGCTGATTTAAAAACCGGCCTCATTGATTATGATCATTATCAAAGCCGTTTCTTTTTATATCCCTATTTTAGTGATTTTGTGGAAAAGGAAAATAATATAAATACATACCTTGCAGAGGAATTAAATAGAGGATTGTTTATAGCAAAGGTTGATTCGGTTGCTGTATCGGTCACTTTTAATAGGATTCGTATATCGGTGAATGGACATATGGATATCCCATTTATAGAGGTAAAGCAGCTCTTTACCAATTCTGGATTAACATTTAGCGATAATAATACAATGGAAATACATAATACGGAGGAGTTTATACGAGTTCTAGATGTTTTTTCCGGAGTAGCGGATAAAGTAAAATTCATAGATGATATATTGCAAAACTTGCAGAAATTAATTGGTTCAATTAAATAGTAAAATGTAAGATGAGGTGGAGATTATGTTACAGGCAGAATATATAAGAGATATTCATAACAATTACTTAATATTAAAAGGAATAAAAGATTGCCCATGTGGATATAGGACAAAAATCTTGCTGAACAACTCCATCGAAGGCTTGCTAAAAGTTGAGTTAAAGTTCATCGACCAGATGGATTTGTTCTATTATGATATCACAGACAAAAAATCATTAACAACGGCGTATGAAAACAAATCTCTGCAATATGAAGATATAAAAAAGCTGATTGGAGGAATTTTAAAAACCATTAACGGAAGTGGAGAATATTTGCTTTCAGAAAATGACTTTATCATAGATCCGGAGTATATTTTTGTTGGAGACAGTCTGGACACGGTTTCTATGTGTTATCTTGAGGGATACAAAACAAACATGTTGATTCAGTTTAGCAAACTTATGGAATATCTTATGAATAAGATAGATTATAAAGATGAAAATGCCGTGGTATTAACATATGGATTATATAAAGAAAGTCGTGAAGAAAGTTGTACATATGAAAGGCTAATGAAAGAAATTGAAAAGAAACTGCCTCTTCAAAATGTGAAGTCAGATATTAAACATAGTGAAAATACAGATAAGCATAATATAAATGATGATAATACATCCAGTGTTCATGGTACAAGAGAATATGCGAATAATTCAGGAAACTGTAGAGATTCAAACAATTATAAAGATATAAGTGTAAATGGAAATGTAAAATCTCAGAATGATTCGAAATTAAATAAGGAGACGAAAGCAGGTAAAGATTCAAGATCAAATAAAAAAACCAAAGAAAATAAAAACGCAAAAGTAAACAAAGATGTTAATACAAATAAAGATTTCAGAAAGATGTCAGATAGAAAGAATAGTACGGATAATAAATATATACTTTCCACCTTGTTGGGAAGTAAATGGAGACACATAGGGAAACTACTAAATAAAAACAGTTGGTTTAATACAGAAAAGAAAATCCAAGAAACAGGAAATACCCAATATGCCCAAGAGGGAAAAAGCAATAAACAAGGAAATGATTATCCTTTTATAGAAGAAGTTGAAAGCGATAAAGAGATACTGGTTTATGAAAAGAAAACTTATGTAATGGCTATAGGGGCGGTTCTGCTTGGTATTATACTACTGGTGGTTATACTTCGCCTCAAGCTGTTATATAATACCTTTGGCACTCAGATAGACAGTGTGAAACTCATTGGTTGCTTACTTATAATATGTTCAGGGGAAATTTATATTTTTAGTAAACTATTTAATAAAAATAATCAAATTACTAAAATGGTTACCACGGTAGAATATATAGAACCGAATCTGGAAGAAGTGATGGAAGTAAAAAACCGTAGTGAGCTATATTTGGACAAACAATCAAATATAGATATAGAAATGCAATCGGAAATACAACCTAAAAGTGATATAGCAATCCAGATGAAATTTAATGACCAAACATATTCAAACATAATGTCAGAAAGTGAATTCCGGATAGGAAAAGAAAATAAAGAAGGCAGCAAAGATGACTTTGATGGAGAGCAGGAAAGCACTACTATTTTATGGAAGGAAGAAGGAAGTGATTCTGAGAAAACTAAGATTCTGGCAGAACTATCGCCCAAAACAGAATATTATCTGGAGTCCTGTGATGATGCTAATAATACTGTAATACCTATAAAGGTATTTCCTTTCATTATAGGAAAACTTGCCACAGGCGTAAATTATAGAATACAAAATCCGGCTGTAAGTCGCAGACATGTAAAATTTATAAAAGAAAAGGAAGATATTTATTTGATAGATTTAGATTCAACAAATGGAACGTTTTTAAATGGCATGCGGTTAACAGCTCATAAATTATATAAGCTATCTTTCGATGATGAGATACTTATTGTGCAAAATAAATTTTATTGGAAGGCAGAATAAGTTAGAGTGAAATTCTTCACCACTTTATAATGCCATAAGTTAATAGAACGATGTATCGTTTGCGGAAAGTAGTTATGTGATATGTCTTTTAAGGAAAATTATAGAATATATAGCGTCATTTTATGCTCAATTATAATACCTCAATTGTTATAAATTATATGAAGAGGTTTAAAAATCTACAATAACATATACATATTTCTACAACCTTCTGCACTTAACGTAAATTTGTGTTACTATACAATAGTAATAATAAATATAAGTGAAGAGAAGTAATCCTTCTCTTAAATGTGTTTATCTCTTAGTTTTATAAGCTTATGGTTTATTCAGTTTATCGATAAATTAGATAAATCGAATGGGAGGTTGTAGTCATGATTGGAAAATATATGGGTAAAAGAAGCGGAATAGTTAGCTTATCTTTTCTTTTATTACTGTTAGCGGGCGGTGGATTGTATTATCATATTAATAGAAATACTAATTTCATTCATGTTAGCGGAGAGGCGAACAATGTATTTACAAATGGATATTTTAAAAATCTTGTAGGGATAGAGAGCATATACAAAAGATTAGGTATCAAAGAAAAGGATAAGTTACAAGTGATATGTCAAGCTTTATCCGAGCTGAGCTTAACTGAAGTAAAAGAGAGAGAAACGGATCCAACACGTGTAAAAGTCGGCAATTCATATTATCGATTTTATTATTCAGATGGTAGTTATAGAATAATTTCTTTATTGGCAAATAAGATTACAGTAGATGATAAGGTTCTCTATGAAGCAAGTGATGATATTAATAACCTTATTCGTGACCAATTTAAGTAATTATTTTAAGTGTTTAGTAAAAGGGGGCATCGCTCTTCTTTGTTCATTAATCTTGTAAAAGTATGAGGAAGGTGAATTGGACAAAGCAAAAGTATTAACTGACCTAACAACAAATGTAAATATTAAACGAGACCAATTATTACATTAAATGCCTGTTGCTTCTTTTAAAACTACATTAAAAGTGCATACACTTGTTGCTATGGGATATCTTTATAACTTTGCAAATGAGGCTGTGCTATTTTATGATCCAAATGTTTATTATAAGGTGCTAGATTATGATTGGCCAAATTATACTATAAATGGAGATGCTTACATTTGGGAAACTGCAATATACTAAATTATATTGTTAGTTTTTAGCAAGTTAGTAAAAATAAGATTGAAGGTAATATTTATGATTATAAAATATACAGCTAAAAGAATGGGGATAGTTATTTTATCTGTTCTTTTATTGCTATTAGCAGGTGGCGGATTGTATTATCATGTGAACAAAAGAAATAATATAGTTCATGTTACCGGAGAGGCGAACAATGTATTTACAAATGAATATTTTAAAAATCTTGTGGAGATAGAGGATACACCTAGAAGATTAAGTATCCAAGATAAAGATAAATTACAAGTCATATGTCAAGCTTTGTCCGAACTTAGCTTAACTGAAATAAAAGAGAGAGAAACGGATCCAGCACGTATAAAGTTCGGCCATTCACTTTATCGATTTAATTATTCAGATGGCAGTTTTAAAAGTATTGCAATGTTATCTGATCAGATTATAGTGGATAAAGTTCTTTATGAAGCAAGTGATGATATTAATAACCTTATTCGTGACCAATTTAAGTAATTATTTACATTTACCAAAACCATTTAAAACCCTTTTTACTGCTTTGCTTAACATAACCTGCTATGTTATAATTAACCGGTAGATAGTGTCAGTATAACGAATGACAAAATGATGATGGGGTGATTTTTGTGATAAGAATAGCAATTTGTGATGATGATGGGTTTATTTGCGATCAGCTGGAAGATTTATTACACATTTATGAGACGACGATTATGGAAGAAATGGATGTTGAATCATTTTTGTCCGGAGAAGAATTGTGCCAGTGTTTAAATGAAGGTGTTTTCTTTGATATTATATTCTTAGACATAGAATTGAAACTATTAAATGGTATTGAGGTCGGCAAAATAATACGTGAACAAATGTTAAATGAAATTACACAAATTATATACATATCAGGGAAAGAAAATTATGCTATGCAGCTATTTAAAATAAGGCCATTGGATTTTATAATAAAACCTTTGACTTATGAGAAAATTGCTGTGCCTTTAAAATATGCAATGAAAATAATAAATGGAAATAAAAAGCTTTTCCTTTATAAAAAAGGGCAGACAAGCTTTAAGGTACCGTTTAAAGATATTATTTATTTTGAAAGCAAAAATCGTAAAGTAAATATAATTACTGCAAATGAAATTGATACCTTTTATGGATCTCTAGAAGAAATAGCGGAGAAGTTACCATATTTTATAAATATACATAAGTCTTATTTAGTAAATTACAATTATGTATTTAAAATAGAATATCATCAATTAACGCTTTTAAATAACATTGTATTGCCGATTAGTCAAAATAACAGGAAGAAAGTTAGAGATAGATTATTAGAATTGGAAAGGGAAACTTTCAGTTATGAATAATTATGACTATGTATTTTTAATTTCAAATGTTTTGGGTACCTATACAGTCTTTAAATTCATTAGTATTTTCTTTGAAAGAACAAAAGAAAAGAGGATATTTGAAATTCCTTCTTACATAGTGTATTTTTTAGTAAGTAGTTATGTGCATCTTGTAATTCATATACCAATAATTACTTTTATAACTAATATAACGTCATTTTTCTTATTGACCTTTAATTATAAGGCAAATTTTAAAAGAAGGATTATTTCTACCATATATATGTATGTTATTTTAATGACTGTTGAACTGGTTATGGTAGTATTAACAGGTTATATAGATTTATCCATTTTTAGTGTGGATTCCCAATATTCATCTATAGCGGGAATAATGTGTATTAAATTATTTTCTTATATTATAGTTTTGATTATACAAAACTATAAAAATATAAAAAAAGGTATCGATGTACCTAATGGTTATTGGCTTTCTTTATTCATAATTCCTTTCGGTACTTTGTATGTTACCTTTTTAATTTTAGAAAGCAATAATTTATCTAATTATAGAATAGTCATAAGTATATCTATTTTACTTATTATAAATATCGTGGCGTTCTATCTGTATGATGTACTAAATAGTGTATATGAAGATAAAATTGAGAAGGCCTTATTAAAGCAGCAAAATAATTATTATCATAAACAATTTGAAATAATCGATAATTCATATAAAAATATGAAGTCTGTGCGTCATGACATTAAAAATCATTTGTCTATAATAGAAAGTTATATATATAAAGACGATGCAGAAAAAGCTATAAATTACATACAGAATATCCTTAATTCCTCATATGACGAACAGGAGTTGGCAAGATCGGGAAATTTTGATTTTGATAGTATCTTAAATTACAAATTACAAAATGCGAAATCGAAAGGCATTGAAGTTATTGTAGAAGCAAAAATTCCACAAAAAATTAATATTGAGTCTTTTGATATAGCAATAATTATTGGAAACCTTCTGGATAATGCATTTGAGGCTGTTTCAAAATTAAGTAATGATAAAAAAATAAATATACGCTTAAATTACAGGAAAAACACTTTGTATATTCATGTAAATAATACATTTGACGGAACGGTTTTTTATAAAGATGATCAAATTATTTCCACGCATAAAGACAAAGAAAATCATGGAATTGGTTTAAAGAATATAGAAAAAGCAATAAAAAAATATAATGGAACTATGGAAATAAATCACACCAACAACAATTTTACAGTGGATATATTCTTATATATTAGTTAAATAATATTATGATTTAGGCAAACCTGATTTAGGCAACCATTTAGGCAAAAAATTGAAAAAAAATTTAATTTCTACAAAAACATATATTAATTTCTACAATCTATCTCATAGAACACTTTTTTATGATAAAATAAACTACATATAACTTATTAAAAATTTTTAAATTATGAAAGGGGATTTATATAATGAAAAAACTAATTTTTAAAACTTGTGGTGTTGTAGCAAACCTGGCATTACTGGTTACGGTATTAAATGTGAATGCATCTTGTATGTTATTTGCACATCAGCCAGAATTACCAAAGGGAGCGGAAAAACTCCGTAAATTCTAGTAATGGATATATTCGATAAGGTTATTAGTGTTAATGATAATATTAAGGAAGAAGATAAAGAATTATATAAATATGGCTTACGTCAAGGTCTTTTTATTATTATTAATATCTTGACGACAATTGTATTAGGATATATTTTTAAAAATGTATGGGCGGTTGTGATTTTTACCATCGCATATTCGCCGCTACGTGTATATGCAGGGGGTTATCACACTAAAACTCAGTTAAGATGTTATATATTTTCAATGTTCTTAACAATAGCTGTAATATATGCAAATAGATATATACCTGGGACAAGCCAAAACATTATCATTATCACAATAATTAGCTGTATTACAGTGTTCAGTTTATCACCGGTTGAAGACCGTAACAAGCCATTGGATAAAGTGGAGAAGGCTGTATACAGAAAAAGATCCTTATATGTATTACTAATTGAAGTAATCTTAATAGCACTACTATTAGGTATTGGTTCTAAACGTATTGCATTGCCCGTATCTATATCACTTTTAGCTCTAAGTTTAATGCTTATAGCAGGTAAAATTAAAAATAGCTTAGAAGCAAAAAGTTAAATCCCAATATAATTATAAATTTAATTATTTGGGAAATGTCCTGCTGTTACAATAAAAGCAGCAAGTAAATCTGTTGATTTTTAATTAGATTCCATGTTAAAAAAAGGCATCCAGGTTACCCTGAATGCCTTTTTTTAGTATTATAGGTAGATACAATTTTATTATTTCCACAAATTTAATACTAAGGTTTTAAGTTATCAATTTCTTGATATTCTTAGCGTATACTGAAATTTTAAACTTTCAAATATACTGCCATAGTATTACTTATGTGAAGTTCCGACAATGATATATTAACATAAATAAGTTCAAAATTTTTCGGTATGTAAGAATTAATATATAAAAATGTTGAATTTAACAGTTTATATAATTCTAACAAAAAATCAATTCTTTTTAGCGTAAATAAACTCCAAATAGTAGCAAATAAAAGCAAATAAAAGTCACATCCCGCAGCAAATAAAAGCCGTATACCGCAAGCAAATAAAAAGCTGCATACCGTAAAGCAAATAAAAGCCCTGTACCGCAATGCTTGTAATAATAAAAAACAAATAGTATAATGATTTCAAAGAATTACGTGAAAAGATAAAATTTTCAGACTACAATTCAGCTTATTAATGGCATATATGGGGTATGCAGAAAGAGGAGGATGTATATGAAAAAGTATGTAATGGCATTGGATCAGGGAACTACTAGTTCCCGGTGCATTTTATTTGATAAGAAGGGCCAGATCTGCAGTATGGCTCAGAAAGAGTTCACACAGATTTATCCGGAGTCTGGCTGGGTGGAACACAATCCTATGGAGATATGGTCCACTCAGATTGGTGTTGCAGCAGAAGCAATTAGTAAAATAGGAGCATGTGGAGAAGAGATTGCAGGTATCGGAATCACCAATCAGAGGGAAACTACTGTTGTATGGAATAAGCATACCGGGCAACCTGTCTATAACGCTATTGTCTGGCAATGCAGAAGAACATCTGATATGATTATGGAGCTGAAAGGCTCTGGTTTTGATAAAGTAATTCAAAGTAAAACCGGTTTGATTCCAGATGCGTATTTTTCAGGCACCAAGATAAAATGGATATTAGATAACGTAGAGGGAGCAAGGGCAGATGCAGAAGCTGGAAATCTGCTATTTGGTACCGTTGACACCTGGTTGATCTGGAATCTTACAAGAGGTGAGATACATGCTACCGATTATACTAATGCCTCCAGAACCATGTTATATAATATTCACACTTTGGAGTGGGATGAAGAAATACTTACCAGATTAGATATCCCAAGGTCAATGTTACCGGAAGTAAAACCTTCCAGTTATGTATATGGATTAACAACACCCGGTATATTTAGCGATGAAATCCCCATTGCGGGAGTGGCAGGAGACCAACAGGCGGCATTATTTGGGCAAGGCTGCTTTGAATCAGGGGAATGCAAGAATACATATGGAACTGGCTGCTTCTTGTTAATGAATACCGGAGAAGAGGCGATTCAATCTAACCATGGCTTATTAACTACTATCGCTGCCAGTGACAATGACAAAGTACAATATGCTTTAGAAGGAAGCGTATTTGTTGCAGGCGCAGCCATACAGTGGTTAAGAGATGAATTACAAATTATTAAAACTGCAGCAGAGTCAGAAGAATGTGCCATGAAAGTAGAGAATAGCAACGGTGTATATGTAGTTCCTGCTTTTTCCGGCCTAGGGGCGCCTTATTGGGATCAATATGCAAGGGGTACCATAATAGGTATTACAAGAGGTGCCAATAAGAACCACATTGTCCGTGCTGTCTTGGAATCCATTGCTTATGAAGTTTATGACGTAATCAAGGCTATGGAACAGGATGCATCTTTAGCTATTAAACATCTGAAGGTAGATGGAGGAGCTTGCGCTAACAACTTTTTAATGCAATTTCAAGCTGATATTCTGGATACAACTGTTATGCGGCCGGATTGTATAGAGACCACTGCTTTAGGGGCATCCTATTTAGCAGGACTGGCAACCGGTTTCTGGAAAGATAAGAAAGAAATCAAAGAGAACTGGGCATTATCCAGAACTTTTACCTCTAACATGGAGAAGAAAGAGCGACAAGAATTAATATCTGGTTGGAAAGAGGCAGTGAAACGATCTTTTGACCAGGCAAAATAAAATAGGAACTATTTATAAATAGTATTTATAAATGAAACCAATATTGTCGATATAGTAAAGTATATGTTTTTATATATCGTAAAAACACAGAATAATAAAGGAATATAAATTATGATTTTAGATATGTTGAATTCTTGCATGATGGAAAAAGGGTTTAAAAAGATTAAGGTAAATGTGGAGAATATCTGCGTTTATTTTAGAAATATGGAGCAGGAAATATATCTTTTAACGGTATATGAAGCTTTAACGGGACAAGAGTTTGCGAAAGAACAATTCCGTAATATCCAAAGTCAGATTTATACTAATTATAATAATATGGGTCAGATACTGCATTTTCTGACCATAATCTATACCGATAACATGGAAAAGGCCCGTGAGATGTCCGGGATGGATAATAATATCTGGTACTTAGATAATAGAAACAAAAGATTAATTATTTATGAAAATCATCGAGATGATTTCTTAGGACTGCAAAGAGAGCTTGATGATATTTTATATAAAATTAAAAATGAAACCCCAGGTTATAGAACTGTTGCCGATACTGGAAGTTATAGCGCTGGAGGAAATTACGGAGCTAATAGCAATTATAGAGCCAGCGGAAGTTACGGAGCAGCCGGAAACAATGAAAACGACTATCAGGATACCGAAAGAGACAGTGGCGTAAACGATGAAGGCTATAATCAATACCGCTACAATCAGGAAAGAACCAGGAAAAAAAGAACTAAAGGTCACGTATTTACCATCACCAATCTACTTATTTTGATTAATGCATTGGTATTTCTTATTATGGAGATACGGGGTTCCACCAATGACATATACTATATGCTGGATAAAGGTGCTTTGTATTGGCCTGCTATGGAAGTTTCTCATGAATATTATCGATTCTTTACTTATATGTTCCTGCATTTTGGCTTTGATCATTTAGTCAACAATATGCTTGTTTTATTCTTTATTGGAGATAAGTTAGAGCGGATTGTAGGAAAAGTAAAGTATCTGTGTATTTATTTTGCTTCCGGACTTCTTGCAGGTATAGCTTCCTTAGGGTATAATATGTTAAAAAATAATTATGTAGTATCGGCAGGTGCTTCCGGAGCTATCTTCGGGGTAGTAGGCGCAATGGCCTTTATTGTTTTAATAAATAAAGGAAGAATCAAAGATATTAGTACAAGGCAGATGGTGGTATTTGTCTTATTAAGTCTTTATGGAGGACTAACCAGCCAGGGCATTGATAATGCAGCCCATATTGGAGGCTTACTGTCAGGAGCTGCATTGGCTGCTGTACTTTATAGAATACAAAAGAGAGACCTTGAAAGGGGATGAGAGGATGCAGATAAACATATATTATGGCGGAAGAGGTTTTATAGAAGATCCGACAATTTATGTAATCAATAAGATCACAGAAGTATTAAATGAACTTCGTGTTAAAGTAGTCCGATATAATCTATATGAAGAGAAGAATGGTATCACTATGCTGCCGAAGACATTAAAAGAAGCCGATGGAGTTATTTTGGCAACCACAGTGGAATGGCTGGGTATTGGCGGATTTATGCAGCAATTTTTAGATGCCTGCTGGCTTTATGGAGATAAGGAGCATCTAAGTAAGCTGTACATGATGCCGGTGGTCACAGCCAATGCCTATGGAGAAAGAGAAGCAGAGTTAACTTTGATTAAGTCTTGGGAGATTCTTGGAGGAATCCCATATGAAGGCATCTCCGCCTATGTGGAAGATCATGTGGATTTTGAAACAAACCTGTCATATGCACAAATTATTGAGAAAAAAGCGGAAAACTTTTACAAAGTGATAAATAAAAAAGCAAAAACATTGCCTACCAGTAACTCAGCTATAAAAAAGAATTTGTTAAAGACCAATGCATTGGATTTAACACCTCAGGAAAGTGAACAATTATCCATATATGTCTCTGATGATGCTTATGTTAAGAAACAAAAAGAAGACATTGAAGAATTAACACAATTATTCAAAGGTATGTTAGGCGGTCAAGAGGAAGGTGGCAATCAGGAATTTATAAAGAACTTTCAAAATAGCTTTTATCCTAGTAATGAATTTATCGCAAGTTATGCCATCACTATTACAGATTTGAATAAAACTTTAGTAATTGAAGTAAATGGTGACGATTTAAAATGCTTCTATGGAGAAAAGGAAGATGCAGAAGTTGTTGCAAAAACCTCTTACGAAGTTATGAATAAGTTAACAACGGGAAGAATGACATTTCAAAGAGCATTTATGTCCGGAGAATTAACTGCCAAAGGAAATTTTAAAATCTTACGTACATTTGATCAGGTATTTCGCTTTAAATCATTTTAAAAATAAAAAAGCGCTTACCCATCATCAAAATATAGGGATACTATATAGACGATGGAGTAAGCATATATAATAAGGTTTGTTTATAAGCATAGTCACCTACAAAGGTAATGTAATGAGAAAACTTGTCTTTTCCTCGGTAGAGGATACTTTCATTGTGCCTTCATGGGCCCTGATGATTCTTGATGAAATTGCTAATCCAAGCCCTGTTCCTCCGGCTTTATATGTAACAAAAGGCTTAAAGATAGTAGATATTTCATCTTCAGGTATCATCTGTCCATTATTATGAACGGCTATGGTAATATGTGTGGGAGTATAAGCCTTGCATTCAATGTGAATATAATTTCCTGCCTTGGTTGCATCAAAAGCATTACGAATTAAATTGGTAAAGACCTGTTTCATCTTAATTCTATCGTAAGAAAATTGGGTAAAGTAAGGCTTATCATTATCTTCAATAGCTAATGATAAATGGATGCCACGTTGTTCCGCTTGAGGATAAAAGGCACTTAATACTGAATTAAGTAATAGAAGTAAATCCTGCTTTTCAATAGAGATCTTTTCGCTATTATTATAAAAGCTAAGATCTGTTAGTAAAACTTCTAATTCGTTAATATCTTCATTTAACTGGGTCCAGTATTTAAAGTCCTTTGCCTCAGGGTGATTAGATTCAATTAATTGAACGGTACTTTTAATTAAGGTTAAAGGATTTCTTAATTCATGGGAAAAGTGGGAAATTAATAATTTGCCGTTTTCATTAGATTTATTTAAGAAATAAGCAAATTCTTCATTTGATTTTATTAATTCTTGCAATTGTAATTCTTCTTCCTTAGTGTACATTATTTTCACCTCCTGGGGTAATCTTAGCAGAATATAAGATTTTATACAATAAAAACTCATATACAAGAAACGACAACCAAGTCAAATTAAAACTTAGAAAAAAATAAAATACTAGCATTAGAAATATAATAAAACCAAATTCGACAAGTAAGGGAGGAAGAAAAATGAATGATAATTGTATATTTTGTAAGATAATTGGGAAAGAAATTCCGTCGACAACATTATACGAGGATGAAGATTTTTGTATTATTATGGATATTTCTCCGGCTTCCAAAGGACATGCTATTTTATTAGTAAAAAAACATGTGCCTAATATTTTTGAATTGGATGCCGAACTTGCTTCTAAAGCTTTAGTAGTTGTATCTAAAGTTGCTAAAGCCATGAAAGAAGAATTAAAATGTGACGGAATGAATATATTACAAAACAATGGCGAAGCAGCAGGACAAACCGTCTTCCATCTCCATATTCATCTAATTCCCAGATATAAGGACGATCAGGTAAATATAACCTGGAACCCGGGAAAATACGGTGAGGGAGAAGCAGCAGCTCTGGCAGATGCAATCCGCAAAAGATTATAGTTTCAAACTGCGATTTGACGGCTGTTATGAATTAGCAGCTATTGCTGATCAGACGGTTATTATCAATGTGGCTGGAATCTAAAGAAAAGGCGTATCCATACTTTATCCCGTTTACCGGTGATGAAATATGGATACGCCATCTGTTTTCTATAGGGCTGTATCTTTAATAATCTTCATAATAGTATCAATGGAATTATTTAAATTACTTTTACTCATTGCATCTATATAAGCCGTTCGGTTGTTATATACACTATGCACTGCCTCTAATAGAGAATCTGAAGTTAAGGCTTCCTCTTTTACAACATAACTAAAACCTTGGCGCTCAAAGGATTCTGCATTGAGAATCTGGTCACCCCTGCTGGAAGCTGCAGATAAAGGTATTAGAATGTGTGGTTTTCTTAAAGCCAGCAGCTCGCAGATTGCATTGGCGCCCGCTCTGGAGATAACAATATCTGCGGCATCTAACAAATCACTTAATTCCTTCTTAATATATTCAAACTGGATGTATCCGGGCAGGTTATTGAACTTGGGATCTGCCTTGTCCTTTCCGCATAAATGAATGACCTGGTATTGCTTAAGTAAAGTCGGAAGAACTCCCCGGACAGCTTCATTTACCACAACAGAACCGGTACTGCCACCGATAACCAGGATTACCGGCTTATTCGCTGTAAAACCGCAAAAGTCCAGACCTGCCAGCTTGTTTCCTGAGAACAGTTCCTGTCTGATAGGGGTTCCGGTCAATATGGCTTTTCCCTCTGGAAGGTATTTTACGGTTTCAGGAAAATTGGCACATACCTTTTTTGCGGAAGGAATGCAGAGTTTATTAGCCAGGCCGGGAGTCATGTCGGACTCGTGAATAATAGCCGGTATACCTCTTCTTTTAGCTGCTAAAACTACAGGAACGGTAACGAATCCGCCTTTGGAAAAAACCACATCGGGTTTTAACTTCTTTAGTAATGAATTAGCTTCAAACATTCCTTTTATCACTTTAAAAGGATCGCTGAAATTCTTTGGGTCAAAATATCGTCTCAATTTACCGGAGGATATTCCGTAATAAGGAATCCCAAGATCTTCAATAAGTTTTCTCTCTATTCCATCATAAGAGCCAATGTAATGTACATCAAAGCCTTCTTTTGTAAGTGCAGGTAAAAGAGCAATATTAGGAGTAACATGTCCTGCTGTTCCACCGCCGGTTAAGACTATGCGTTTCATTACCTATCTCCTCCATTCCTTTAAGGCTTTGGATAATTGGTCGGGACATGATGTGGATTTATAACCACATTGGATACCTTCCAAACGGGAAATCACATCATCTACGGGCATGCCGACTACCAGTTTTGAGATTCCAGCAGCATTTCCTGAGCATCCACCTTTAAAGTTTACATTCTTTATAACATTTTCTTCAATTTCAAATGATATTTCGGAGCAACAAACACCGGAAGTTTTGTAAATCATAAAAAATCCCTTTCTATGTATCATATACTGTATTTTGAATTTTACAATAACTTACTATATCAATACACCTCTTTATTATAACCACAATTGTATGAAATCGCAATGATATTCTCTATAATCTTTGGAGATTCCGTCTCTATTTGAAATCGAATCCCCAAAAGTAAAGTAAAGAACTTTTATATATAAATAAACAAAAATCACAAAAAACAAGGTTTAAAAACAACATAAAACAATTTGAATTAAGCATTTACAAAGAAAAACATTGATATATAGTTGAACTTTAAGATGCAAATAGAACAAAATTAGTATGATATACCCTCCTTTTATATCGAAATTTTGTGCTTTATATATAAAAATAAATTAATAACATCAAATAAAATAATTTTTTCATAAAAATGTTGTAAATTTTGTGTGTTAGTGTTATTATATAGTTGTTTAGGAAGAAAAGCCATAAGAATATGGTTAGATTCCACAAAAACAACATAACTCAAATGACCTGCATACCGGTTCTATTTTTATCAATCAAAATTATACTTATGTATTCGATCCGGAGTTTGCATTTTACGGGTCCATGGGTTATGATGCTGGTAACGTAATAGCGAACATGTTCTTTGCTTGGTGCCATGGTGATGCAACCATCCAAGATGAAGTGAAAAAAGCGGATTTTTCTGGATGGGTATTAGACACCATTGAAGAAATTGTGGATAAATTCATTGCAAAATTCAAAGCAGTATTTAAAGAAAATATTACAGATATTATGGCTAAAACAGAAGGCTTCTTAGAATGGTATTTTGGCACGGTGCTAGCAGAAAGAATTGTTATTACATTAGCAAAAGACTACATCATGAACCGTACAAGTTTCAAATGCGGTGCTGATTATAGAAAAGCAATTGAAAAAGCTGTGGCAAAAATCAACTAGAATATCCAAGCAACTTACACAGAAAGGAAGAACAATATGAGCAACAAAAAGTCAATTATGGACTATGAAACCGTAGCCCTTGATGATGGAAAAAGTGCCTTAGTCATCATCGACCAAACGCAACTTCCATATAACACAGAAATACTGGAATTAACAAAACAAGAAGATATCTGGGATGCAATTTATCTACTGAAAGTCAGAGGGGCACCTGCTATTGGTGTAGCTGCCGCAATTGGTATCTATTTAGCAGCCAAAGAAATAAAAGCAGAAACTTATGATGAATTCTATCAGCAATTTTCAAAGGCAAAAGAATATCTGGCATCTGCCCGTCCTACAGCAGTTAATTTATTCTGGGCATTAGACCGTATGGACGATGTAGTAAAAGCCAATAAAGATAAATCCGTAGCAGAGATCAAAGAACTACTTCATAAAGAAGCAGTTGAAATTAAAGAAGAAGATATCTGGGTATGCAAGCAAATCGGTGAATACGGACTAAGTCTTGTTAAGCCGGGAGATGGGTTATTGACTCACTGTAATGCAGGACAACTGGCAACAGCAAAATATGGTACTGCAACAGCCCTAATGTATCTTGGCCAGGAACGAGGATATAACTTTAAGATTTTTGCTGATGAAACAAGACCTTTACTTCAAGGAGCAAGATTAACTGCTTATGAATTACATGAATCCGGTCTTGATGTTACTTTAATCTGCGATAATATGTCTGCAACAGTAATGAAAAATGGGTGGGTAAATGCAGTATTTGTAGGCTGTGACCGTGTTGCTGCCAATGGTGATACTGCCAACAAGATTGGTACCTCTGTAGTTGCAACGGTTGCAAAGAGATACAACGTTCCTGTTTATATCTGTGCACCTACTTCTACCATTGATTTAAATACTAAGACAGGAGCAGATATCCATATTGAGCAAAGACCTGCTGAAGAAATAACTGAAATGTGGTATAAGAAACGTATGGCTCCGGAGGGAGTTAAGGTATTCAACCCTGCATTTGATGTTACAGATAATGATTTAATAGCGGGAATTGTTACGGAATATGGTATTGCTAGAGCGCCTTACACAGAATCATTAAAAGAAATATTTGCAAAAAAGGAAGCGGCTAAAGCAGCCAAAGAGACTAAATAATCGAAGTAAATATTATATAGGATCAGTATAGGATGCTCCCTTTATATACAGGAAGAAGGGCTGTTGCAAGTTTTGCAACAGCCCATTCTAACTAAAAAAGTCCTTATTTGCATGGATAATATATAACATTATTCTCGGCTAAGAAATTAGTCCAGCCTTGATCCAATTGTTTATCCGTAATCACGCCGTCAATATCCTCAAATCCGCAAATACTGATGAAAGAGGTTTTATCGAACTTAGAATAATCTGCCACAACGTAAATTTTGTTACTTCTTTTTAATAGCTTTTGTCTGATTTCGGACATAGCTTCGTTGGAATCTGTTACGCCATGAGTTTGAGACAACGAGCGGCATGACATAAAGGTTTTGTCTACATAATAACTTTCCAGGGAAGATAACGCGCTTCGACCAATAAAGGACATATTATTGGAATTAAACAAGCCTCCAATGGAAATCAGCCGAATGTTTGGAGAATCCGTAAGCAGGTTAATTACTTTTAGGGAATTCGTTAATACAGTTAAGCGCATTTCGCGAATGGATTTTGCAATGAAAAGTGCAGTAGTGGATGCGTCTAAAAATATGGAATCTCCATTGTGAATGATTTCGGCACATTTTTTAGCGATTAACTGTTTGCTGTCTGTATACGCAGTTTCCCGTAAGGACAGCTCTACTTCATTTTGTACGCCATCTTGAATAAATGCACCGCCATAAGTACGAATGAGAAAACCTTCATCCTCTAAAGTTTTTAGATCCCTTCTTATTGTTTCTTCTGTAACAGAAAAATCTTTTGCTAATTCTGATACGATGACACTTTTCTTTTCCAGAATAATGTCTTTGATTTTTGCTTTTCGTGTTACTGCAAGCATTATTTAAACCCTCCAAACTCATTTTTGATATTGTTGTTTTCAGAGATTATTATCACATAATCTTTCAAGTTTGTAAAGAAAATTTGCGAAAAATTTGGTAAATAATATAAAAAACAAAACAAAACAAAATAAATAGAAATAAAATATTGACAAAACCACATAAAAATAGTAAAATTTAAATGCAATCAAACAAAATTTTTAATTAAAGTTCAGATAAAATCAGTAATACGGCAGCACAATCAAGTCTGACAAAACCACATTACAAAACAACATTTACATAAAAAGGAGGAAGAAGGTGACTATGAAATGATGACAATCCAAGGGAAAAGATATCCTTCCGATTTTGAAGCTAAAAAAGCAATTCTTGAAATTGGTAAGAGAATGTATATGAAAGGGTTTGTCGCAGCCAACGATGGCAATATTAGTTGCAAGGTTGGTCCTAACATCATATGGACTACACCTACTGGAGTATCAAAAGGATTTATGACAATGGACATGCTGGTGAAGATGGATTTTAACGGTGAGATATTAGCTGGTAATCGCAAACCCTCTTCAGAAGTAAAAATGCATCTTAGAGTCTATGAAGAAAATCCTGAGGTAATGGCAGTCACTCATGCACATCCGCCGGTTGCAACTTCCTTTGCAATTGCAGGTATTAGTCTGGACAGACCAATACTTCCCGAGGCTATTGTACAATTAGGCTCCGTTCCAATCGCTCATTATGCTACACCGGGTACTCAAGAAGTTCCCGATTCCATTGCACCATTTTGTAAGACGCACAATGGTGTATTACTGGCAAATCATGGAGCATTGAGCTGGGGAAGGGATGTTTTTGAAGCATTTTTCCGTTTGGAATCTATTGAATATTATGCAACGGTATTAATGTATACCGGACAAATAATTGGAAAACAAAACGAACTATCCTGCGATCAGGTTAATGAATTAATAAATACCAGAAAGAAATTAGGAATTAACACAGGGGGTATTCCAAACTGTTCAACAAGAACAACCAATACCCAGGATGTTTTATCTTCTGAACCTTTACAGACAGAGCAGGTAATGGGAATTTCACAAATTCAGCCTCAGTCTCAACCTCAAACCCATCTGTCAGGGGTTACACCATTAGTAAGTCCAGGCGCCCCTTCACAAGATACTGGCTGTGGGTGCGGAGGAACTGTAATAGCCCCGAAGGAACAAGCAACTATGACAAACAAAACCAAAGAAGAAATTATAGCTGAGGTTGTAAGAAGAGTCACAGAAGAAGTTGCGAAGCTTTAGGCGGCACCGCCAAATATGCAAGCAGATGCGGCATGCAATAGGAGAGAAATTCGCTAATGGTTCTTATATGATAGAAATCGCGCCAATATTTAAAAATTAAGAACTCCTCGGTTTTGCACCTATTATTTACGGGGCAAAACCGAGGAGTTCTTAATTTTTAAATTGCTTTAAGCGATTACTATCGTATTAGAACCATCGAATTCCTCTATGGAACAAGCAATATACAATATCCCCTACTCTCTATGGTCTGGATAACCTATATTAGGCAAAGCGTCAGTTCGTTAATACTGATTTCAATGTAGAAAAACGGTTGTACAAAAGAATAATATCTTTTATAATACAGAAAGATAAACAAAAGAATATGAAGTTAGGAGTTAATAGGATGAAAAAAATCGGAATTATAGGTGCAATGGACGAAGAAGTAAAGCAGCTTAAAGATAAAATGTCAGGGGTTCAGGTAAAGACTAAGGCTTGTATGGATTTTTATTCTGGATCTATTCAGGGTAAGAAAATTGTGGTGGTGCGTTCCGGAATAGGTAAAGTTAATGCAGCAATTTGTACACAGATATTAATTGATGAATTTCAGATTGAAGCGGTAATTAATACTGGTATTGCAGGATCTTTGAAAGCAGAAATTAATATTGGGGATATTGTGTTATCTACGGATGCTCTTCAGCATGATATGGATGTGACTGGATTTGGACATGAGTACGGGGTTATTCCAAGAATGGAGACTTCTACATTCCCTGGGGATAAAGGGTTGATTCAACTTGCTAAAAGGATATGTGAAAATGTAAATACGGATATTAAGGTGTATCTTGGAAGAGTAGTAAGTGGTGACCAGTTTATTGATGATAAAAATAAGAAGAACTGGATTGCGAGCCAGTTCCAGGGATTCTGTACTGAAATGGAAGGGGCGGCTATCGCTCAAACGGCTTATCTGAATCATATTCCATTTTTAATTGTTCGCGCCATATCAGATAAGGCCGATGATAGTGCTAATATGGATTATTATGAATTTGAAGCACAGGCAATCCGTCATACCGTAAATTTAATGACAGGACTTATAGCAGAAATATAGAAACATTTTGAACCAATTTTTTAATAAAATTCATTTATAAATTTAATAGTATATGTATTGGTGAATTAATCAATTAAATTTTTCATAGACAGAAAGTGACAGAATGAGAATTCTTATGCTAAGAAATGGGATTTATTTTATTTCTAAAAGTGGAATATTACTTAATTATGCGATTACATGTCTATGGCTGTCAACCGATTGTTGTCCCCTTTCTCTTTTCAAAGAAATAGTTATTCGTTATAATAACTATAGCTTATGGGAAGAAAGGGGATATTTTTGTGGTGAAAGAACTATTTGATAACAATATTATTATTTACATAATGTGTGGGCTGTTTGGATTTGGAATATTGCTTAAACTTGTATTAAGCCTGATATATTCCGGACTGGTTAGAGCCTCAGAAAATATGGGGTCAGCGAAAAATAAACTGACCCAATTAATGAAGTTAAAGTTTGAAACTTTCTACAAATTGAAGATAGGTGTGAATAATGTGGATATCTTTGTGGATAAGTACGTATATCACCACAAATTCTGTGGAGTTTTGTTATCAACATGGGAAAATATTGGTGGACAAGTTCTGATGCTATGTCTCCTTATTGGCTCTGTTAGCTCGATTCTAGGCCTTATTTATGAATGTGGAAAAACTCAAATTTTGAGTGTGTTCTCTGTGGGTATTATTACAAGTGGATTGTTGATAGTTTTAGAAGGTATCCTAAATTTATCCGGTAAAAAAGAGCTGATTCGGTTAAATATGAAAGATTATCTGGAGAATTTCTTAAAGGTTCGTTTGGAACAACAAGCTCTGTCTCCGGAAATGGTGGAACAATATAAAAAAGAGTATTTGGAAAAAGAGGATAGAGATCCGGTAGCTATGAAGCCAATTATGGCGGTTGCTGATTCTTCCTTTATTATGGTGGAAAAAACCGAGAGTGTGAGTAAGTCCTTTGCTAACAAAGAGAATCGAACTTCCAAAAAGGAAAGAAAAGAACTGGCGCGTATGGAAGCTGCCCAAATCAGAGAGGCGGTAATATTAGAAAAAAAGCGTAGAAAAGAAGAGGGAAAGGAAAGAAAGCTACAATTAAAGTTAGATAAGGAGCAGGCTAAGAAGGATAAAAAGGAAGAAGCAATAGCAAGACGCTTGGAAGAGCAGCGTATAAAAGAAATGAAAAAAGAAGAAACAAAATTAGCTTTGGAACACAAACGCGCTGAAGAACGTGCGGAAATGGAACAAAAAAGGGAAGAATTAAGAAAAGCGGAAGAAAGAAGAAGAGAAGAAAAAATCAGACAGGAAGAAATACGAAAAGCTTTGTTATTAGAAAAACGTATTGCGAAAGAAGATAAGAAAAACCATGGTACGGAGCAAAAGACCATTGCTCAAGAAAGAAAAGAAAACTTGATGAGAGAAATCCAGGAACGACGAGAAGCAGAAAATACAGTTAAGAAACAGAATCAGGAAGAAGAGTTAGGAATGCTTAATGAGAAAGGCAGCAGTGAAAAGGAAGCTCCTATCCTGTATGTAAAAGAACCTACGGATAATATTAAGGAAGCAAAAACTGCTTCCAAAGATAGCATAGCAGAATCGAAAGAAGTAAATTCAAAGGAAAGTATCAATGAATTATTCTCCACCGATGATAAGAAAGAAAGTAGTAAATCCGGAAAACTATATCAGAATAAAACGCAAAACAGAGTGAGCAGCAGCAAGAGAAGAAAAAGTCCGGACCAGTTGGAAGATAAATTAATTGAGGATATTTTGAAAGAATTTTTGGCATAGAATTTTAAATAAGAAATATTACAGGGCTTTTGCAAAATAGATGAGTAATCAGTGATCATCTATGGAGCAAAGGCCCTTTTTTGCTATTTATTCCGTTACCAATACCATAACAGGTATTTTGTTACATATTATAAAGATTGCAAGAAGTTGAGCCGATATACCATATAGTACCAATTACCTATTTTTATAAGATAAAAACATCGTAAAAGGACTTACGATAAGGATTCAAGGAGGATAACATTATGAACACAATATCTCAAACAGACAATATAGCAACATCAAGCTATACATTGGCTGAGACGGTGCAGAAAACATCGAAAGCGAATTATGGTAATACGATAGGTTCACCAGAACTTAGCGAAAAGGCACAAAAGTACTACGAGCAGTTGAAAAAGAAATATTCCAATATGGATTTTATCCTTGTTAGCATGGATAAGAAAGAAGAAGCAAAGGCCAATGCAGGAAAATATGCAAAGGCAAATCGTATGGTAGTACTAATTGACACAGAAAAAATTGAGAAAATGGCTTCGGATGAGAGTTACAGAAAACAGTATGAAGGTATTATTAGCGGTGCGGCAGCCCAGTTATCACAATTAAAGACAAGCCTGGGCAGCCATGCAGAAAGCGTGAAGACTTATGGCATGCAGGTAAATGATAATGGCACAGCTTCTTTCTTTGCGGTAGTTGATAAATCATTGGCAGCACAGAAAAAACGGATTGAGAAGAATTCCGCAAAAAAGGCGGAGGAAAAGAAACAGTCAGAGAAAGCAGCTAAGGAAAAACGGGCAGAAAAGAAAAGAGCAGAGAATAACAGCAAAACAGATACAGGCAATAAAGCAGAAGATGCGGTAACAGTAACCGCCTCATCTATTGCGGAATTGATTCAGAAGATAAATGATGTTTTATATGCAGGTATGAGTGACAATGTCCAAACAGAGAAAGAAAAACAGGTTGGACAGAACCTGGATATCAAAAGCTAAGATTATATGAGAAAGTTAAGAACGCCTGTTGCCTTGGTAATAGAATGTTCGAAACAGGAGGTATAGAATATGTTAAGCATAAATGCAAGTGAAATCAAGAATAAACAGAGTTCCCTTTTTGCCGCAAATAGGTATGCATCAAGTGCTGAGAAAAATCAAGTTGGAAATAATTCCAGGCAGGGTAAAAAGGCCGGTAGTTCCGCAGGAATAGATAGCCTGATTATTTCTACAGAAGGAATAGGATTGCTACAGGGACAAGAGGAAAATGATAATCCTTTCCTGGCTGATGAGAATAATCTGGAAGCATTAATGGAGTCATATCGGGAACAGCTAGAAGCAAGTAACGATGCGAAAGATGGATTTAGAGACATGGCAAAGCTTATGGAAATTGCCAGGAGAATAGCCAAAGGAGACAAGGTCCCTGCAAAGGATGAGAAGAAGCTTATGGAATTTAGTCCGGAACTTTATCAGGCGGCAAAAGCGGCAGCCATGCTCCATGTAAATGAAAAACATAAAAAACATAAATCTATGTTTGACGATGAAGAAAAGAATGACATAAGGAATAAATTAAATAGCCTGGAGCAAGAAGAGATGGCAGCAGCGGAAAGCAGAGAAACGACCGCCGGAGATGGAGTCAGTGATGCAGAAGCATCAACGGTGGAATAGGCTAAGGAAATAAGCTAAGTGAAATAAGCTAAGTGAAATAGACTAAGTGTAATAAACAACATATAAGAGAGTTTATCAGATGAATGAGGTTTAACGAATGGATTTGTTATATTCACATGGCCTCATTATTGATAAACTCTCTTTTAATAAAAGTAACATATAGATAATAAAGTACAAATAAAGCAGATAAGTTTTACTCTCAGTTCATATATTAAAACAAATCTTAAATTATATTTGGGAGTTATTTAAGAATGACTGAGGAAGAAAGAAGAAAAATAATTAGTGAAGATTATGCGGATGCCATTGTGGAATATGCTATTAGCCCGGAAGAATTTTCAAGATATGCAGGTGAAACAATTAATTATGTCAACGATAGATACGCTGTAATCTATGTTCCTAACCCCCGTATACCAGAAAGACTGATCGGTTCCATTGCCTATTCGGTATTACCCAAATTGCATTCCCTGCTGGATTTATCCAGTCTTGAGGAGATGGGGGTAACAAGGCTTCAGGGGGTACCTTATTTATCCATGAAGGGGGAGGGAGTGCTGTTAGGCTTTGTTGATACAGGAATAGATTATCAGAGTCCTTTGTTCCGATATGAGGATGGAACCACCAGAATTGTATCCATATGGGATCAGACAATAGAGAATATGCAGGCTTCTCCTGATATCTTTTATTATGGTACGGAATATACTAGAGAGCAGATTAATCTTGCCCTGGAAAGCGAGACACCATTGGATATCGTACCAAGTACTGATGATTTAGGCCATGGAACGACCTTAGCTGGGCTTGCTGGTGGAACTCCGGATGAGCCGGCAGAATTTTCTGGGGTAGTTCCATTATCAGAATATGTTATTGTAAAATTAAAACATGCAAAAATGGAATTGAGAGATTATTTTGGAGTATCTGAGGATGCAATTTGTTATTCCGAAAGCGATATTATGTTTGGATTGGCATATTTGGTTAATACAGCCAGAAAGATGAATCGCCCCATTGCTATATGTATCGGACTGGGGACCAATCAGGGCAGTCATGAGGGATTAGGGCCCTTAAATGATCTGATATCGTCCTATTCAAGACAAATTGGCATTTCAATTGTTGTTGCCGCAGGAAATGAGGGCAGTGCCAGAAGTCATTTTTTCGGGGAAATTGATAGTGCAATTGGCTATACTCAGGTGGAGTTAAATGTAGGAGAAGATCAGGGGAATTTCTCCATGGAATTATGGGGGAATACTCCGGGTACCTATTCCATTGACATTATTTCTCCCTATGGAGAATATATTCCACGTATTCCAGCGAAATTAGGTGAATTCAGAAACATACGTTTTATTTTTGAATTCACTACTATTTATATTGATTACGTGGTGGTAGAAGCTTGGTCCGGTGATGAACTGATTCTATTCCGCTTTAGAGACCCTACTCCAGGTATATGGAAATTCAGAGTTTATGGAACAAAAATCAATTCAGGATTTCATATATGGCTGCCTGTTCGGGGATTTATCTCAGAAAAAACTTTTTTCCTGTCTCCGGATCCCAATACCACTATAACAGAGCCGGGAAATAGCTTTTATGCTATTACAGTTACGGCATACAATCCTAAAAACCAAAGTCTTTATATTGATGCCAGCAGAGGATACACCCGGTATAATATAATTAATCCGGATTTTGCTGCACCAGGCGTAGAGGTTTTCTCACCTTTGCTTAACGGAAGATATGGATTGACTTCAGGGACTAGTACTGCGGCTGCATTGCTTACAGGAGTTACCGCTATGCTGCTTGAATGGGGAATCATAAATGGTCATAATCGGGCCATAGATACTTATCAGATTAAAAAGTACTTAATCCGTGGGGTGGAAAGGAAACCTACTATAAATTATCCTAATAGGGAATGGGGTTATGGAACTGTAAATATTTATGAGTCTTTTAGAAGTTTAAGCGGAGAGTAATACGAATTCTCATTAAAGCTTTACTAAGAAATCCGATCCAAAGCCATTAAGCTTTTTATAAGGAATTTTCACAGGTTTTAGAATCGAGATAGGTATAAGAAATTTGATTTACGATAACAGGCTGTAACTGTTGACAGCCTGTTATTTTCATTGTATGAACAAAAATAAACAACCGACAAAGCTACCGACAAAGCTGGTGGTCTTGACTTTAATTCATTTGGTACTTTATCAGATGTCAATTCGGAATTATGAATTATCAGGCTTTTGCTAATCAAAAATAAATATCTTTTCTATTGGTGCATTAACAGCTCTTGAAATATCAACTGCCAACTTCAATGAAGGATTGTACTTTCCAGCTTCTACCCGAATAATTGTTTCTCTGCGAACATGGACTAGTTCAGCTAATTTTTCCTGAGATAATCCGGCTGCCTGCCGGTATTCTTTTAGATTACAAATAAATGTAGGCATATCAAAACTCCTTAATGTCTTTCATAATAACAGAATAAAAAAGCATAGATCAGAATAGTTACTGCCCAACCGATTGCACTGATAAGTACAATAGCTTCCCTTGACATAAAGGAATGCGACACGCTAAAACCAATAACAAACAAAGTTAATAGAGAAATTGTTAAGGCTTTTGAACGGGCTTTTGCCGAATTTTCGATGAAACGTTCATCCGGCATTTCTTCTGCTAGTTTACCCATGATAAAATAACTAAAATACGAGAAGAAACAAAACATAAATAAGTTACTGATATCATGGCTTGAGAAATATCTAAAACCACTAAAACCAAAAAAACCTAAAAAACCGAAATACTTATAGCTTTTCTGAGAAAGTTTTATTTCCTTCATTACGACCAACTCCTTTATAGTGATATATTTATCACGTTACAAATATATCACATATCCTTATATTCGTCAATAGAAATATTACTTAAAAATTGGATATATTTGAATGTCAGGAAAAATTAAAGACTTGAAAATTATAATAATTTATAAATAAAATCATATAATTAAAACAAATTAGTAAATCGAGGAATTCATGATTATACATGTTGTACAACCCGGCGAGACGATTTATGATATAGCGGCAGATTACAATGTATCTGTAGTAAGATTGATAGAAGAGAATGGGGTAGTAAATCCTGAGAATCTAGTTGTTGGCCAAACCATTGTGATAGCATATCCAGAGGAGGCCTACATCGCTCAGGAGGGAGACACCTTGGAAGGTATAGCCAGGGCGTTTGGTGTGACCACAATGCAGTTGCTTAGGAATAATCCTTTTCTTTCAGACAGAAATGTTATTTATCAGGGTGAGACAATTATTATTCGCTATGAAACCCAGGGTAATATCTCCATAAATGCATATGCCTATCCTTTCGTAGATAGGAATATACTTAGAAAAACACTGCCTTTTTTAACATATTTAACCATATTTAACTACAGGACTATTAGAGGCGGCGAAATTGTAGGCAGTGATGAAACGGAGGTTATCCAAATTGCGAAAGAATATGGTGTGGCTCCTCTTATGTCTTTATCTACATTAACCTATCAGGGAAGAAGTAATATCGAAGTTGTAAATAGCATCCTGTATGATGAAGAAACTTCAGAGCTTCAAATTAATGCTATTTTGGGCATCTTAAAAGAGAAAGAGTATTATGGGTTAAATTTATCGGTAGTGCATTTAAATCAGCGAAATAGACCGGCTTATGATAATTTTATTACTAAATTATCCTCCCGTTTAAAAGCAGAGGGATTTATATTGTTTGTTACAATATCTCCAAGAATTATAATAACTTCAAATGAAATATCATTTGAAAATCTGGATTACACCGTTATAGGCCAGCAGGCGGATTATATTCAAATCCTATCCTATGGCTGGGGTTCTTCCTTAGGCCCTCCCTCTGCAACAACACCTGCCCATTTGACAGAGCGGCTCCTTGAGGATGCGATTACCATGATACCACCGGAAAAGATATATAGTGGAATCTCCATTATTGGATATGATTGGCGAGGCCCGTATATATTAGGTGTTACAAGGGCGTATGCCCTAACTACTGATGCAGCTATTGAATTAGCCTTACTAACAGGGTCTACTATAAAGTTTGAAGAACAATCTCAGGCCCCATACTATGAGTATTATTCTACTTCTGGAGGAACACAAGTTAGACACATCGTATGGTTTAGTGACGCAAGAACCATTGATTCATTAATAAAGTTTATACCGAAATACGGAATTCAAGGTGCCGGAATCTGGAATATTATGAATTACTTTGATCAAATGTGGCTGGTAATAAATTCTCAATATAGTATCAATAAAGTACTTCCGGAAAGTTAAGAATTAAGATTATCCCAGAAACCGAAACACTGTATATAGCGGATCGCAAAGCTTACATTAATTTCAACGTAATATTCTCACGGGTCTTTTCGTGGAATAAAGTGCGCCACTCCACATCGTCTGCCGGCTCAAAGTGCAGTGCAGAACAAGCTGTATGGAGCTTGCCTTGATTGCTGGTACCAATAAAAATGGCAGTTGGACCATCTGCGCCGCCAATGATTCCGTCACAGAAGATACCACCGGTTTCCAGCGCCTCATTGGGATTAGTATTCTTCTGCCGGGGCTGGTCAGAATGAAGGCAATCTGTGACGGTGAATACGCTATCAGGTAAATCCGGTGAAAGGGTATAGCCCATAATAATATAATGTATGGGAAACTCCTGATTTTGATTGGCAAAATACTTATGGGACATTTCTTGCCGCTCATATTCCACCACGGTCAGAGTATGTTGTGCGCCGGTAATTGGGTGTGCAAGCGCAATGTGCTCACCGGGTGCTGATACGCGGAAGTGAGGTCCAGGCATAGCGACAGGTTCCTGCGTTAGAGTTACGCTGAGGGTAGTTACTTGAGTTTTATGTTTATTCACCCAAGAAAAAGCAGCGCGCTGGATAGCCCAACCATAAGCAGGGCCAAGACTATAATGCTGGACCACACTCTTGGCCTCGGGGCTGTTACCCTCTGGGAAGCAAGGATTCCAGGACACCCAGCAGCCATGGGAGGCTGAAAGGACAGTTCCATTTAAAATAACTTCAGGATTTATATTGATAACCAGTGGATTTTCCTCATCAATCTGTATCTGTTGTTCATCGGTAAATCCAGTTCCATCGTTCTCAATGGAGAGATTCCACTTATCCATAAAGGAGCGGATGTCTTCAGCTGGAATCTGCACACAAAAATCCACAACCAAGCCTTCACTACAAATGTAAATCGCCGGAATATACCAGACCTCATCGTACCAGACAAACTGCCTATTAAGAGAGATCTCCCTGCCGGCTTCTATCTGGTCATGATAATCCCAAAAGCTTCCAAACCAAACCTTCCATTCCGGTATCTTTGGCTTAGCAGGCATCCACTCAGAGCAATCTTTCGTGTATTCAATGCCACTATAGTCAAACTTGCCCTGCAGATCTTTGATATAAGCAAAAGGTTGATCCATAGGCGTAAGAGACAACTTCTCCTGAATGGCATCCAGTACAGCCCGCTGTTCGGCGGTAGGTGGATTGTCTTGTAAAAAGGTATCAAACTGAGCCTCGTTCCAACGGTGTACCTGTTCCAGGGCACTAACATCACCGCAAGCCAGCAGGAGCCGCAGGAAGTCCGTAAAATCTCTTGCCACTGGATGCACATAATTTCCAAAGGTGCTCATAGGGCTGACTGTGAACACCATCTCACCAAAGCTGTGAATGAAGCAGAAGTGGATGCCATCCACGCCGGTCCAGCCAATTATATTTGCATCTTTAGGTGTGCAGAAATAGTTGCTATTGTTTTCGCTGCACCCTAAGCCAAGTATTGCAGTATCGAGATTTAATTCTTTATATCGACGGTAGATCATCATTATTTCTCCTTCCAACCTCTTAGATAAACAAGATAATTAAAATGATGCGTTATTTTCATTTTGAATGTAATATAATACATTCTGGAAATTGAATACTATTCTTAATTATGACAATCATATCATGCATTGCGATAATTTTCACGGATTTAATATAAATTCATTACCACCCCCGAAATAGGACAAAGAGAGTTTCAGAACTATCTTTACAGAGACAGAAGAATAGGCTGCTGCAAAATAGAATATTTTCTTACAGATATAGAGTATAATATTAACCCAATTTCTATATCTGATATCTTGATTCCATTCTGCAACAGCCTATTCTTCTTTGAATAAGGATTCTATAATATTAGCTTAATCTTATGATTGTTAAGGTTGCTCCTGCACCGCCGGAGAGTAAGGTGGCTAAGCCTGCAAGCAGTGGAGGATACATTTGGAGGGTAATAGTAGAGCCAACAGCAAGGTCAATTTCAATTTCATTCTTAAAGTATGAAGTACTGATGATTGGTGTGATAACGGAAGGTGTATAAGTTGCACCATTAATAATCAGTCTTGATCCTAAAAGAAGTGAAAGGGTAGTATTAATCTGATAGGAGATTCGGTATCTGCCAAAAGTATTAACAGTAAAAATAGTATTTCCTGCATTTACTGTAATATCTGGTGAAAATACCTGGTTACTTGGTAAAGGAATTGCAGTACCTCCAATTGCAATTGTTAATGCAGAACCAGTGGTATTGGCGGCAAAGGCATGAGTCTGGGTTAAACTAGGTCCGGATGTACCAGTAGGACCGGCAGGGCCGATAGTGCCCACGGCACCCACAGCACCAGCAGGACCGATACCACCAGCAGGGCCAGTAGAGCCAGTTGTACCGGAAGAGCCCGTAGGACCAGTGGGACCAGTAGCACCTAAGGCACCTATAGCGCCCACAGCACCAATTGCACCGGCAGGACCGGTAGAACCAGTAGCACCAGTAGCGCCGGTAGAGCCGGTAAGACCAGCCGAACCGATAGCACCGGCAGGGCCGACTAAACCGGCAGAGCCAACTGATCCGGTAGGGCCGGCAGGGCCGATTGAACCGGTAGGGCCCGTAGGACCGGTAGCACCGGTAAATGAACCGGTAGGGCCCGTAGCACCAGTAGGACCGGTAGAACCGAGAATTACCGGAGCATTCAAAGCTTGAGCCATTTTAGCATTTAATATCATTTGATTTTCTAGGCTGCTGTTTAACAAATTTTCAACACTTGTATTTGCATTCAGTACATCTTCAATGGTGGCATTGCCGCCGGTTAAGCCGGGTATGGTACCTAATACAAATTGTAATTTTTCACCTTCTGCGTTTATAACATGGCTCATTCCCAGTTCTTCGTAAGCGATAGAAGACAGGATTTGGTTAATAGCATCTCCTCTGGTTATAGGAGGGCTGATAACTGGAAAATTAGGTAGTGACATATTTTATCCCTCCCTTAGCTTAATCTTACTAACATTAGGCTGGCACCACTGGCATTACCTAGTAGTACAGCACCACCAGTAATACCATATAATTGTAAGGAAACAGTACTATTTGCCGTTACGTCCACTATGATTTCGTTAGAAAAGCTGGAAAGAGTCAAAAGTGGTATAATAGTTGATTGTATTAATGGAGTTCCATTTAGCAGAATTCTGCTGCCAAGTGCCAAACCGGCTGTTAAGTTAACTTGATAAGAGATACGATATCTGCCCGGAGTTACTAAAGTAAATATTGTATCTGTGCCATCCACTGTGATGTCAGGAGATAATACCTGATTGTCTGGTAGAGATACTAAAGTTCCGCCAGGCAGTACGGCAATTGTAGTACCCTGGGTATTGGCAGCAAAGCCGGAGGTATCCGTTGCATTTAAGCCGGTAGGGCCGGTAGGACCAGTAGCACCCGTGGCGCCGGTAGCACCCGTAGCACCCGTGGCACCCGTAGCACCGGTGGGACCAACAGCACCTACAGCTCCGGCAGCACCGGTAGGCCCGACGGAACCGGTAGCACCCGTAGCGCCAGTAGCACCAGTAGCGCCAGTAGCACCAGTAGCACCGGTAGGACCAGTAGAGCCGGCAGGACCCACAGCACCAGCAGGACCGTCAGCACCCGTAGGGCCAGTAGCACCAGCAGGGCCGGTAGAGCCAGTGGCACCAGTCGGACCAGTAGGACCGGCAGGACCGATAGCACCGGCAGGACCGGTGGGACCTCCGGCAGGGCCCGCAGCACCGGTAGGACCAGTAGCACCTGTGGGGCCCTGCATCTCAGAAGATGCTAATGCAGCCTGCATTTTATTTTTATAAAAAAGCTGATTATGAGAAATCGTCTCTAACATGGAACGTACATTCTCATTTGCATTTAAAATGTCTTCAATGGTTGCAGGAGGCCCGCTAAGACCAGGTAAAGTACCGAGGATATATTGTAATTTTTCACCTTCCGCATTAATAATATGGCTTAATCCAAGCTCCTCCATTGCAATAGAAGCAAGGATCTGATTAATTACAGATTCACGATCTAGCGGTGGGCTTATATTTGGAAAATTAGGTTGAGACATAAATATCCCCTTTCATTCATAAATATTTTTACGATAATGCTTTTAGTTTCGTGAGTGCCTTTTCGAAATTCGGATTGTAAAGTAGAGCTTGATTGAATGAAATTTTAGCAAGCTTGGTATTGTTCATTTTGGTATAACATTCTCCGAGGTAATAGAAAGCATTGTAAGTTCCTGCTCCGGAGGTTATTAAATACTTAGGGTTGTACTCACCTAATAGAATACAATAAGAAAATGCTTTGGCAGCATCTTCGTATTTTTCTTCCTGATATAACAACAAACCTCTGTAAAAGTGTAAATCTACATAGTCAGGGTATAGTTCAATTGCTTTTTCTATACCTTTATATGCGCTTTCTCGACAAAATGTGCATAATATACTGTATTTTAGTTTATAAATTAAAGCAGGTGGTTTTAAAAGTGACTGCAAAAAGTAAATGATAGATAAATCAATAAATTGCAAAGCCATATCAATTTTATTTAACCGGTATAATTCCACTGCAATATGGTAATGAATCCAAGGATCTGTGGGAGAAGCCTCTTTTTCTTTAGCAAGTATGGATAAGTTCCGTATTATCTTTTCTTCTGTGTATTCAATTAAATAACCAATATGGTGAAGCTCAACAATCTCTAAAATCGGAACCTCCTCCAACACTTCCAGATTATCAGGCATTAATTGTTCATGTATCTTCCCTACGAAACGGAAGCTCTTATCATTTTTGAACAACCTGTAATTATATGAAGTATGATAATTGTAATCGGGAGAATCAATTGAATTATCGTAATGAACCATTTTTATTGAATATAGCTTTGCATCACTTTCCACCATTTCGGATAATCTTTTCTCTGGCTTATTAATCAGGATTTCATCCGCATCCATCCAAAATATCCAATCACAAGCTGCTTTACTGATGCTAAAATTACGGGCATCGCTAAAATCTTCGCTCCATGGATAGTCATATAATTGCACGGGAAATGCTTCGCAGATCTTCTTTGTATTATCCGTAGAGCCGGTGTCTATAATAATAATTTCATCCACATAGGGTGAGATGCTTTCTAAGCAGTTTTTTATGTTTTTTTCTTCATTTTTAACAATCATGCATAGGCTAACACTATTCATAAATCAGACTTTCCTTTCATTCATTGTACTTTATTTTATGTATGAAGAAATTCAAAGTTACTATATTGATAGAAAATATGTAATTTTGTCAAAAAATCAAAGATTTTGTTCACTTTTCTTTTTTATTTTCATATGATGTAGCAAATAAAATTTTGAACTGTAAAAGGTATTGTAATACTTTGGAGGGATTGCAAGTGGTAACAATAAGTTTATGTATGATTGTTAAAAATGAAGAACAGACAATTGGGCGGTGCCTAAATTTATTTGCCAGTATTGTAGATGAGATTATTATTGTAGATACCGGCTCCACAGACCGAACCAAGGAAATTTGTTTGGATTATACAAATAAAGTTTTTGATTTTGATTGGATCGATGACTTTTCTGCTGCCCGTAACTATGCTTACAGTTTTGCAACTATGGATTATATTATGTGGGTGGATGCAGATGATGTGATTTTAGTAGAAGATCTTCAGAAATTCATGGATTTAAAGCATACACTAGATACATATGTGGATGTAGTAATGATGAAGTACAATACAGGATTAGATATTAGAGGCAATTCAACCTTTTCTTTTTACAGAGAGAGATTAACAAAAAGAAAGAATAATTATACATGGAAAGAACCAGTACATGAATATCTGGAGATATTCGGTAACATTAAGCACTGTGATATTTCTATAACTCATGGGAAGATTCATAAAGAGAGAGACAATTTACGCAATATAAAGATTTATGAAGCACAAATCCATAATAACATCCCTTTAACAACAAGAGGACATTACTATTATGCCAGGGAATTAAAGGGACTCGATAGATATGAGGATGCAATAACTCATTTTGAGATATTTTTAGAAGGAAATAAGGGATGGAAAGAAGATAATATAGCAGCTTGTCAGGAGCTGGCAAAATGCTATATTGAAGTTGAAAATAGAATAAAGGCATTGGAAACTTTATTTCGCAGCTTTATCTATGATTTACCCAGGGCGGAAACATGCTGTCTGATCGGTTATTATTATCAGGATATGGAGGACTACAAACGATCTTTGTTTTGGTTTGAGTTTATTTTAACCTTACAAAAAAGTGATGATATATTGGGGTTTGTACAGCACGATTGTTGGGATTACACTCCCTTTATTGAATGTGCTGTGTGTTACGATAAACTAGGTGATTATGAAAAGGCAGAATATTATAATAATAAGGCCTTAGAAATAAAACCTCAGTCTGCGCAGGCATTACTGAATAAAAAGTATTTTGAAGAAAAAAATAAGTTAAGGAAGGAGGATTAATTATGTCAATGCCAACCTTCCCGCCTATCAGTCCTGAAATAACACGGGAAAAAGCATTAAATATGATATTAGCCTCTATTGCAATGGAAGAATTGGGCCTTAGCCATATTATGAATGCAGAAGGTGAAAAGATACAATATATAATAAATGAATTAAAGTGCAATAC
The DNA here is from genome assembly GCF_032079385.1 of Anaerocolumna sp. Taxonomy (NCBI): domain Bacteria; kingdom Bacillati; phylum Bacillota; class Clostridia; order Lachnospirales; family Lachnospiraceae; genus Anaerocolumna; species Anaerocolumna sp. Next base: position 6,123 of record NZ_DAMAUC010000022.1, on the reverse strand, counting down.
GGGGGACGGTGCTACAGTAGAAGATGTTCTTAGTATTAATAAAAGCGTGGAATCTCTTCTTAATATGCTGATGCAAAATCAAATATTTCTAAAAGGAAAAATGGAAAGTGTTTTAGAAATTATGGAACGAGATTTAGGACCCACCGGACCTGCCGGACCAACGGGGCCGCCGGGGCCAAAAGGACCGCCAGGGCCCAAAGGGGCTACAGGAGCAAAGGGACCGATGGGCCCAAAAGGAACTACAGGAGCGACGGGACCCACGGGAGCCACAGGGGCTGTTGGTGCAAGGGGACCGATGGGGCACAAAGGAGAAACAGGAGCAACAGGACCGAAAGGGGCTACAGGAGATAAAGGAGACAAAGGAGATAAAGGACCTCAGGGACCACCGGGCATTGCTTCTAATAAGGGATTAGCTTCTTTTATAGGAGCCGACTGTGACTATACCTGGAGGATGCATCGGGCATATCCTTGGATATGCGATTTTAGCAGGGGAAATAATATTTCACATGGTGATTCGACCAGTGGGGAAATTATTCTTATGCCAAATAAATACTATCAAGTTTTCTGTACCATTAATATATTGGATGTTTGCAATATAAAGAAAAATATAACAATCGGAATTGATCTAAACGATCACAATATCATCTATTATCACCTGCCACTTAATAACTGTGTTAACATGCCTGTCACTTTTTCTGCTAATGGATTATTAATTAATACAGTTGAATGTACCGCACCTTCCATATTATCTATAAAATTATTGTCCCATGATAGTATAAATACGTCAAAAGCATATTTATCCATTGTGGAATTATAATGTAGTAATTAAATTGCTTACATCTGATATAATCTTTTGTATATGGAGATAAGATTCTTTTGACTCTACGGAGCGTTTATTGTATATTCTAATACTATCAATTATTATGCAATATAGGAGGTAAGACAATTGGATAATAAAAAAGTCGGGGCATTGTTATACCGCCTTCGTAAAGAAAAACAAATGACGCAAAAGCAGATTGCGGATATGATGAATTTAAGTGATAAAACAATTTCAAAATGGGAACGAGGTTTAGGGTGCCCTGATATATCGCTGCTGGGAGAACTTTCTAATATATTTGATGTTAATATCGAAAGACTTTTGGCTGGAGATTTGGAGCCAAATAGTATGGAATCCGGTAATATGAAGCGAATTAAGTTTTATGTATGCCCGAATTGCAAAAGTGTAATTACAGGCATGGGTAATGCTGTTATTTCTTGCTGCGGGCGGAAATTACTCCCCCTTGTTCCCCAATTGGCTGATGATAAGCATATGGTAAAGATTGACGATCTGGAAGGTGAATATTACATCACGTTTACCCACGAAATGAATAAAGTCCATTATATTTCCTTTATTGCATACGTTACAAGCGACTGCATTTTGCTTACTAAACTCTATCCAGAACAAACAGCGGCAGTGCGATTCCCCAAAATAAATGGGAGCAGGCTTAAACAAAAGTACGGCGGTAATTTGTACTTTTATTGTAATAAACATGGGCTTTGGGTTTTATAAATAAAAGCTTTATAAGTGATTGCTTTTTTGCTTATTTGCTCAATATAATCAAAGCATATGTATTGTTAGAAAGAAGGTAAGTATTTATGGAAAAGCTTTCGAGAAAAGAATTAAAAGAACAGTATAAAAATAGAGTAGTAATTGGCGGAGTATATAGTATTAAATGTGATGCAACTGGTCGTACGTGGATCAAATCAACTAAGGATATGGAAAGCGCTAAAAGGCGTTTTGAATTTATGATTGAAACAAATATGTGTCCGGAAATGAGTATGAATCCAGAATGGAATCAGTATGGCTCAAAAACATTTTCTTTTGCTGTGCTGGAAGAATTAAAAAAGGGAGAAACACAAACAGAGCGGGAGTTTTCAGATGACATTGATGCTTTGTTGGAAATGTGGATAGAAAACCAAAACAGTAATATATAAGATGGGGATACTAAAATGGAACATAAAATTAATATAAAGAGATTTCTTGATGATTCAAATAGAATAATTCAATTACCCAAAAATAATAAGACACGCTTTGCTGTACTGGAGTATTTATCAGAGAAATTTGAGACAAATTGCACCTATACGGAAAAAGAGGTTAATAACATCTGTAATGAATGGCATACCTTTGGGGACTACTTTGTTTTACGGCGGGAATTAGTGGACAACGGTTTGCTATGCCGGGAGGCAGATGGCTCCCGCTATTGGAAAACTCAAATAAATCAAAAGGACAATGTTTAGGACAACTTTAGCCTTCTTTATTAGAAAATTTGGTAAGAATAATATAGTTCTTGACTTAAAATTTTTATTCAATTACCATAGTTTATAGAGATAGCGCTACCTCTTAATATGATTTAGGAGGGTGATTTTATGTATCACAGAAAATTTAAAGGGACACATTATGAAGCAGGATATAAGTGGGGAAACACATTATTAAAGTTTGGGAAAAAACTTGATAATTGTCCTACCTTCGAATTAACAGAAGATAGATATTTCTTTGCAAAGGAATGTGAAAAGGAATATAAAAAATATTTTCCGGAATTACTGGAAGAAATTCAAGGGATTGCGGATGGAAATGAAGTGCCTGTGGAGACGCTTCAAGCATTGCTATTCAGCATGTACTGTTTTGAGTTTGACAATAAATGTACATGCTTTGCATTTAAGACGGATAAGGAGATCTTATTTGCCAGAAACAGTGACTTTTTAGTTGATTTAGAGAAACTATATATGAACTGTATTTATAACCTGAAAGACAGTTATTCTTTTAATGGGAATACTACTGCATTTGTACAGATGGAAGATGGTGTGAACGAACATGGACTGGCCGTGGGGCTTACTTTTATATACCCCAAGATAAGAAAGCCGGGGTTTAATTCAGGCATGTTGGTAAGATATCTTTTGGAAAAGTGCAGGACAACAGACGAAGCAATTGCGAAGCTGTACCAATTACCCATTGCTTCAGCCCAAACCATAACCATTGCAGATAAATACGGAGAACTTGCAGTTGTTGAATGCAATCCAGAAGATATAGTAGTTATCAAACCGGAGGCCGGTGAGAGGTTTGTGGCAGCCACGAATAATTTCAATTCGGAGCAGATGCAGCAGTATAGAAATACCACCATTGACGATTGGCGTTCTCATGACCGATATAAAACAGTTTATAATGCATTAAAGGGAAAACAAGAATTATATTCTGTTGAATATGCAAAATCAATATTGTCCGGAAAGTATGGTTTTATATGTCAGTATGATCGTAAGAAGAATGCAGATACGGTATGGTCTGTTGTTTATGACTTAAAACGCAAACAAATATGGAGAGTGGAAGGTAATCCCTCCAGGAAACCGTTTAAGGAAGATGTCAGAATGAAATTGTTATAAATCCGGTGGATTTAAACAAAATATAACCATTGGTTAATTATTATGAATAAAACATGATAATAGTTCACTTGTTGAAAATGAAGGTCTTTGCTATTCTATATTTAGCAAGGACCTTAGCTATTTTAGCAGATTGGAGATGCGAAACATGAGAATAAATGAAGTAATCCGTAAATATAGGAAAGCAGCAAATCTTACTCAGGAACAAGTGGCTAATTATCTTGGAGTAACAGCGCCTGCGGTAAATAAGTGGGAGAATGGCATATCTATGCAAGATAAAGAGCGAAGTTTGGAGGCAATGGAAAAGTTGGTGTGGGAAATAGATTCCATTGAGAAAGCTGCAAGATCAGATTTGTATAAGCATATGAAAATGAAGGTATCATCTAACATGGGTGAAGTAAAAAAGATGATAAAAAGAGGGCTGGAGAGTGATGAAGAAGTGGATTTCTTAAGGGAGGAACCGCGTTTTAAGTCAATTATCGGATTGTTAAAGTAAAATCGTCCCAAATCTAATTCAATTAAATTACCTATTGACTCTCACATTATGGTATACTCTAAAATAAATATGAGCTCAAAAAACACATATATGTGAGGATATAAAAATGCTGAAAATAGGTGATTTTTCAAAACTATCAAGGATTAGTATACGGATGCTGCGTTATTATGATGACGATATAATAGGACTATACCAAGGAAGCCCGAAAACAAAGGGTTTCGCCGGTATAGTCCTATTTTTTAACCCTGAAAAGGGAATCTATCGTCAGACGGGAGGTAATACGGCGTCATTTCTGAAATACATTCTTCTGGACACACCGCCCTCTATGGGGATGCTGACCATCTTATCATTTTATAAGAAATATTATAAAAGTATTTAAACTATGTCAACAAATATTTACATTAATGTAAATATTTGTTGACATATTGTGAAAATTATGGTTTAATGATATTGTAATAAAATACAATGTCATTAATTTATAACATAAATATTGATAGTTCTTAGGGGACTACAATAAAAATTAGAAAAGAGGAGGTAATTCCATTGGTGATTTAATTGTTGTGAGTCTTAGAGTGTAAAAACTGCTTTTCTAATTAAACAAGAGGTTCATTAACGACCGAGAATATTGATAAAGTATTTAACTCGAATTATTAACAAATCGAAAAAATAGTTGGGAGGAAGATTATGAAGGCAAGAAAATTAATTCCATTATTACTTAGCATTATAATGATACTTTCATCGACATCTGTAGGCTTTGCTGCTGAGTCGAGTGGCATAGCAACAAATCAAGCTGGCATTTCGACACAAGGACAAGCTATAGATATCGATAATGAAACAGGATATACTATTGAAGAACTAAAAGGTATGGAGCAGTTTGATACGGCTTTCTTAATAAATCAAAGCAGAGCAAGCGAATATTATCAGAAGCTCGTCCAGTCATTCAATGCAACTGGAATACTTAAAGCAACTAACTTTCCTGAATATTATGGTGGGGCTTACATTAACGATGAGGGGAAATTGGTTATCAATGTAACAAGTAATACTGCCAGTATCAGTCAAAACTTAAAAAAAAGAATTGGAACTGATGAGTTTCTTCTTAAACCCTGCAAGCATTCGTATAGCAAGTTAACTAGCATTATGGATACTTTAAATACTTATAAGCTTAAGGAAGCAGACAGTCCAATTTCTGCGAATTTTAATTCCTATGCTTTACTTGATGATCAAAACAGTGTAGTTGTATATCTTGACGAATATAGTCAAGAACAAATAGATATGTTTAAAAAGCAGGTTCTAGATTCTTCTGCGATAGAATTTAGAAAGTCAGCTGGTGAAATCCAAGACGAAATTAATGTTAATCCTGGTTCTAGTATAACCTCGGGTAGCAGTGGGGGATCCATGGGATATAGGGCTAAGCTGGGAGGTGTAGCTGGAATTGTTACTGCTGGTCATCTTGCTTCTTTAAATGATGACATAGAAAAAAGTGGCACTGTTTTTGCAACAGTTACGGCCTATCAAGAATCTGGTACAGTTGATGCATCATTCGCCGAGATTACAGATTCTAGTTACACTCCAACAAATACACTTGATGGAACCAGTAACACTCTATCCACTACGATAAGTGAACCGGGTGTTGGCACGGTAATTAATAAGATAGGAGCTTCTACTGGACAAACTTCAGGGAAAGTACTTTCTATAAATGCTTCGCTGACAGTTGGCGGAGTAACCTTTACAAATCTTACTAGTGCTGATTACACAAGTGCTCCTGGCGATAGTGGTGGTATAGTTTACTCATATATATCTTCAACAAATACAAGATTAACATTAGGCATTCATAAAGCTGCTAGTGGTACAACACGTTATTATGTCAAGGCAAATGAAATCAATTCTGCTTTGGGAACATCACGTTACTAAGTCTGAGCAAACGAAAGAATTGGTGTAATAAGTATTACATCGATTCTTTCGTTATTCATTATTAATAGTAACCAGACGAAAAAACTCTTAAATTTTGCTTCTTTTATTATGACTATTTAACTTGGTTGAGTAAATCGAATACAGATGATTATACTATGAGGTATAAAAGTAAGTGAATAAACAGCCATTGTCCGTTAATATTAAGTGGACTTTAAATCAGTTGAAAAATTTGAAAAATTAAATTTTGGTCACTTGTCAAGGTAAGTTCTAGTTTGTCAAAGTAAATTCAGGTCTGGAACAGGAGG